>JAOTWM010000199.1 GCA_029862885.1 Gammaproteobacteria bacterium | reverse complement strand
GCGGCGTCGATCGCGGCGACGCTATACGGTGAACCGGTGTCGTTGGATATTCGCACAATCCGCCCGGGGCCGGAATTGGCGCTGGGCATCAGCGCACAGGGCAACGCGCGGTTGGCCGCGTTGCCCTGGATTACTGAGCCGCTAACCGGCCATGTTGAAGGCACGACCAGTTGGCGGGGAGAAATCGAGATCGCCGACGGCGGGTGGCGCCTCGACGTGGAATCCGAATTGGTCGGTGTCAGCAGCGCTCTACCGGAACCGCTGGCCAAGCCCGCGGCGGCCGCAATGCCGTTCAATGTGAGCATCGCACAGGTGCAGGAAAACGGCGCGCGCGAGATAAACATTACCGCCGGTGCGCGCTTTAAGGCCGCGTTGGAATTGACAGCCGATGCGGGACCGTGGCGGCTGCAACGTGGCCATGCCGTCGTCGGGGACGCGCCGGTGCAGTTGCCGCCGAGATCGGAGTTACTGGTCGATGTGGGCGCGGAGCATTTGGACGCAGACGCTTGGTTGGCGGTACTGTCGACGACCGACACCGACACCGACACCGACACCGACTCGGCCGCCGCGGATTCGTTGCCCGTCGCGCGGCGAATTCGCATTGATGTCGACTCTGCTCGCTGGCTCGGGAGCGACCTCGACGCTCTGCGGGTCGACGCGCAGAGCGATGCGGTGGCGGCCTGGCGGGTCGATATCGATGGCGACCAAGCGCGTGGCGAGATTACGCTCACACCCGATGGGCGCAACGGCTCGATTCTCGCCCGTCTCGATTTTCTCGCTTGGCCGAAATCCACCGCCACGGCCACGAGTACCGGCAGCACCGATCCGCGTGACTTGCCCGCTGTGACTCTGACTGCGGAGCAATTTCAATACGGCGCTATGCAGCTCGGCCGTGTCGAATTGCGAGCCCATCCCGACGCGGACGGCTGGGTACTCGAAAGAATCGAGGCGACCCGCCCCGAGTCGAAATTGTTAGGTAACGGTGGTTGGCGTTACCCGGATTCGGGCCACCGTACGGAACTCGAGATATCCCTCGACAGTACCGATTTCGGAGCGACCGCGGCGGCGCTGGGTTACGCCGGACACGTGGCAAGCGGCAACGGACGCATCGACGCGTCGCTGCAATGGCGAGGCGCTCCCCCGCAATTCGCGTTAGCGCATGTGGACGGCAGCTACTCGTTACGAGTAAAAAAAGGTGAATTCCTGCGGGTCGATCCCGGCACCGGCCGGTTGTTGGGATTATTCAATATCGACGCCGTGGCGCGTCGCCTCACATTGGATTTTCGAGACGTATTTGGTGACGGATTTACGTTCGATAAACTTGAAGGCAAAGGTCGAATCGAGCGTGGCGATCTCCATACCGACGGCATTCTGCTAATCGGTCCCTCGGCGATAATCGAGGTGGCTGGGCGCGCCGGGCTCGCTACCGAAGACTATGACCTGGATATGACGGTGGCACCCGCAATTGCGGGCAACCTCGGATTGGTCGGAGCCCTCGCCAGCGCCAGTGCAGGCGCGGTATTATTGGTGGCGCAACGCTTGTTTAAAAAGCAGCTAGCAAAATTGATCCATTATAAGTATGAGATCAGCGGGCCGTGGGCAACGCCCGCCGTAAAGCGAATTAAGCGCTTGCCGGACGCATCGATCAACGGGGTGGGGGCGGATCCCGAGCGGGACAACTGAATCGGCGTGGTCGGACATACGACGCGCGGTAGGGCGGTGACGCGCTGCGCGGCCGACGGCCGGAAAGGACGATTTTCAGGAACGGCAATTTCAAGTGAGGGTAGAAACACAGGACATGGCGGATAATATTTGTCGCGTTGCGGCATTGCAAATGACGTCCGGGCCGAATGTTGCGGACAACTTGAACATGACCGCGGCATTACTCGAAGACGCGGCGAAGCGGTGCACGCGGATCGCAGTGTTACCGGAAAATTTCTCGATCATGCCCGGCAACGATCGCGGCCGATTGGCGGCGGCCGAAACCGAGGACGGTGGGCCGGTGCAGGCGTTTCTCGCGAATTATGCGAAACGGCTGGGTATGTGGATTGTGGCAGGCAGTATGCCGATGAAGTGCACCACGGCCGATAAAGTACGTAGTGCGTGTTTTGTGTTCGATGCCAATGGCGATATCGCAGTTCGCTACGACAAAATTCACTTGTTCGACGTGCAGCTCGATAACGGCGAAGCCTACCGGGAGTCGTCGTACATCGAGCCTGGCGCCAAGCCGGTTGTGATCGATACGCCGGCGGGCCGGCTTGGGGTTACGATCTGCTACGACGTCCGTTTCCCTGAAATGTTTCGTAAGCTGACCGATCTGGGCGCCGAGTGGTTTGTGGTGCCGTCGGCGTTCACCGCGACGACTGGGCGCGCGCATTGGGAAGTGCTGCTGCGCGCCCGCGCGGTGGAAAACCTGGCGTATGTGGTGGCACCCGCGCAGGTCGGTCTGCACGCCAATGGCCGCCGCACGTACGGCGATAGCATGATTATCAGCCCATGGGGTGAGGTGCTGTCGCGGCTTGGCCATGGCGGTGGGGTGATTGCCGCGGATTTGGACGCAGGTCGCGTCCGCCAAACCCGTAAATCCTTTCCGACCATATCGCACCGACATTTCGCGGTGTCATAAACGCCCCGCGCGCCGGGCTGTCGTGCCCGGCGGCGGGATTGCGACGCGTTCCGTCCGGATTGCGGGCGGGGCGGTTGATTGTCAACGGCCGCGCCCGCACTATATCGATGTTCCCATGTTAGTACTCTATAAAGGTGATATTAACGGATGCAGCGAACCGAGCAGCGCCGAGCCGCCAGGCGCGCGACCGTAGAACTAACCGTGGCTAATTCGGGGCAGCGTAACAACGCGCAGGGTGGTTTATCGGTTCGCCGGATTGGGTGGGTTCTGCACCCGTCAATATTCGCTTCATAGACTACCAGGAGTATGCATGAGTAATTCCCTTGAAACCGCACGTTCCACGTTGCTGGAACCCACCGGCATCACTGAGCAAGATATCGATCGTGTGCTGGGGCAGATCATGGATCGTGACGTCGACTATGCCGATTTGTATTTTCAATATTCGCGCCACGAGTCGTGGTCGCTGGAAGAAGGTCAGGTCAAATCCGGCACCCACAGCATCGATCAAGGCGTCGGTGTGCGCGCCGTGAGTGGCGAGAAAACCGGTTTTGCGTACTCCGACGAGTTCCTGCTGCCGGCTTTATCGGATGCGGCCGACGCGGCCCGTGCTATCGCGCGGCAACCCGGTGCAGTGCATACGCGACCCATCGTTTGGCAGCGTGGCGGCGGCGTCGCGCTGTACACGCCGTCCGACCCGTTGGCGAGTATCCCGGACGCGGATAAAGTTCGGATTCTCGAGCGCGTCGAGCAGGAGGCAACGCGTCGAGACGCTCGGGTCATTCAGGTCATGGCGAGCCTGGCCGGGGTCCACGAGGTGGTCATGGTAGCCCGCAGTGACGGTGTGATGGCGGCCGACATACGCCCGTTGGTACGACTCAATGTCACGGTGATCGTCGAACAGGATGGGCGCCGCGAACAGGGCAGTGCGGGCGGCGGTGGGCGCTTCACCTATCGCTATTTTGATGAGGCCGATCGCGGCCTCGACTACGCTCGCGAAGCGGTACGCCAGGCCTTGGTCAATCTGGAAGCCGTGGAGTCGCCGGCCGGTAGCATGCAGGTCGTGCTGGGCCCGGGGTGGCCGGGGATCTTGCTGCACGAAGCCATCGGTCACGGCCTGGAGGGTGACTTCAATCGCAAAGGCACCTCGGCGTTTTCTGGGCGCGTTGGCGAACGTGTCGCCACACCGCAGTGCACCGTCGTGGACGACGGCACTATCGTCGACCGGCGTGGGTCGTTGAGTGTTGACGACGAAGGTACGCCAGCGCAGAACACGGTGCTGATCGAGGACGGAATTCTTAAGGGCTATATGCAAGACACGCTGAATGCGAGACTCATGGGCGTCGCCCCCACCGGTAACGGCCGTCGCGAGTCGTTCGCGCATCTGCCGATGCCGCGTATGACCAATACCTATATGCTCGCGGGAAAATACGACCCGAATGAAATCGTCGCTTCGGTCGACAAAGGGCTGTATGCCGTCAATTTCGGCGGCGGGCAGGTCGATATCACATCCGGCAAGTTTGTGTTCTCTGCGAGTGAGGCGTATTTGATCGAAAACGGCAAAGCCACGCGCCCGGTCAAAGGCGCAACCCTGATCGGTAACGGCCCCGACGTATTGACCCGGGTAAACATGGTTGGCAACGATTTACAGCTCGATCCCGGAGTCGGTACCTGCGGTAAGGACGGCCAAAGCGTGCCGGTCGGGGTCGGTCAGCCAACGATTCGCATCGACGGACTCACCGTCGGCGGAGTGGAAATTTGATTATGTCGAACATCGATTCGCAAACGTTGTCCGGTGACAATGCATTAACTGGTGGCCCCGACGGCAACGCTGCGCCGCTGCTGCGCGTCGTCGAAGCGGCCCTGGACGATGCCAAACGACGGGGTGCGACGACGGCCGAAGCAGCAGTGAGCCGTGGCCAGGGCATGTCGGTCAGTGTGCGCATGGGAGACGTCGAAACGGTCGAGCACAACCGTGACAAGAGTCTCGGGATCAGTGTTTATCTTGGCCATCGCACCGGCTCGGCCAGTACCTCGGATTTTAGCGAGGCGGCGGTGCGGGACACCGTGCGTGCGGCCTGTACGATCGCAAAAAATACGGTCGAGGATCCGTACAACGGTTTGGCGGATGCCGAGCGCCTGGCTACGAACATTCCGGATTTAGATCTGTATCACCCTTGGGATCCGAGTATCGACACCGCGGTGGAACTCGCCACCCGCACCGAGGACGCTGCACGCGGCGCCGATCCCCGCATTACCAACTCCGAAGGGGCATCCGTATCGAGCCATGCCGGTACGCATATTTACGCGAATTCCCTGGGATTTTGCGGCGCCGTGCACAGCACGAACCACAGCATCAGCTGCGCGGTGGTGGCGAGTTCGCAGGCCGGCATGCAACGCGATTACTGGTACAGTACGGCGCGCGATGCAGCCGAACTCGAGACCCCGGAACAGGTCGGTGAAATTTCCGCGCAGCGCGCGCTGCGCCGACTCGATGCGCGGCAACTGAGCACGCGGCAAGCGTCGGTGATTTACGAAGCCCCGGTCGCCGGCAGCTTGTTGTCGCATCTGGTCGGTGCTGTGCGCGGATCAAACCTGTATCGAAAGGCGACGTTCTTGCTGGACCATATCGGCAAGCCGATATTTGCCGATCGGGTGCGCATCCACGAACAACCGCATCTGCTCAAAGCCAGCGGCAGCGCGGCGTTCGATGGCGAAGGCGTCGCCACGCAAGCGCGCGACCTGGTGAGTGCGGGCGTGTTGCAAGGCTATGTGCTGGACTCGTATTCGGCGCGCAAGCTGGGGTTGGCCACCACCGGCAATGCTGGGGGTGTGCATAACCTTACCATCGAATCGGGTCCGTTGGATTTGCCCGGGTTGTTACAGCATATGGGCGAAGGATTGCTGGTGACCGAGCTCATCGGGTTCGGGGTCAATACCCTGACCGGTGACTACTCGCGAGGGGCCGCCGGGTTTTGGGTGGAAAACGGTGAGATCCAGTATCCGGTGGAAGAGATTACGGTGGCCGGCAATCTTAAGCAGATGTTTCGTAATATCGCCGCGGTGGGTGCCGACCAGGATCGGCGCGGCAATATCCGCAGTGGCTCGATACTCATCGAAGATATGACCGTTGCCGGGGCCTGATTCTGTGTGGCGATGGGCGATGGGCGCGATATAATGCGCGCTTGAACGGGCCCGGATAATTCATGAAAGGTTCGGATCTCTGGGAACGTCGCGCCGAATACGACGCCCGATTACTAGTAAATCTGAACAGGACAAAGCATGCGGTGACTCCGTACCGCAGTACACGGGCTCACCGCTTTAAATATTGAAAAGATTCCTGGCCCATGGTCCACCTTGGTGGAATATCCGGGCTTGGACCGATCTTGATCTGCCCCCAGCCACGCGTTCACCGCGGTGAGGGGCAGAGTCATTTTGGAGATAGCGTTATGCCGATTTACGAATACCTGTGTGAATCCTGCGGCCACGAACTCGAGGCGCTGCAAAAGATATCGGAACAGCGCCTGGTGTATTGTCCGGAGTGTGGCGAGGCCACGCTGAAGAAGCGGGTATCGGCGGCCGCGTTCCGTCTGACGGGAACGGGTTGGTACGAAACCGATTTCAAAAATCAGGATAAAGCCAAGGACGATAAGAAATCCGTGGCCACGGACGGCAAGTCCGAGTCCAAAGATACTAAGACGGAATCCAAGGACGCCAAGACCGATACCAACAAATCGGAATCCAAAGATACTGGTAAAAAAGCGCAGCCCGTAAAATCGGAGTCGCCGAAAGACGCCCCGGCATCATGACGCCGACCGGCAAGTGTTGTTCTGTAGTGTAACCTGGGTTTAGCCACCGATATGCGCAGTCATCTGTGTGGTGTCGTCACCGATGCCGAATTGGGCGCGACCGTCACGTTATGCGGCTGGGTACAGACTCGGCGCGATCACGGCGGCGTTATCTTTATCGACTTGCGTGACCGTGGTGGGGTCGTACAAGTCGTTGCCGATCCGGATGCGCCGGACGCTTTTGCGTTGGCGGAGACGGTGCGTAGTGAGTATGTGTTACGGGTAATTGGCACGGTGCGGCACCGGCCCGAGGGTACGGTGAATCCCGAGTTGCCGACCGGGCAGGTGGAAGTGTTGGCGGCACAAATCGAAATACTCAACCGCGCCGATACGTTGCCGTTTCAACTCGATGAAGCGGATGTCAATGAAACCGCACGTCTGAAACATCGCTACATCGATTTGCGCGGCGCGCAAATGCAACGGCGTCTGCGTGCACGACACCGCGTCGTGCAATTTCTGCGGCGCTTCCTAGATCGCCACGAGTTTGTGGACATCGAGACGCCGGTGCTGACGCGGTCAACACCGGAAGGCGCACGCGACTACCTCGTTCCGAGCCGGACCCATGCTGGACATTTCTTTGCGTTGCCGCAGTCGCCGCAGTTGTTCAAGCAGTTACTTATGGTGGCGGGTTTTGAACGCTACTATCAAATCGCGCGGTGTTTTCGGGACGAGGATCTGCGTGCCGACCGCCAGCCCGAATTTACCCAGCTCGATGTTGAGATGTCGTTTGTCGAGGAGCGCGACGTGATGGGTCTTATGGAAACTATGATCCGAGATCTGTTTGCCGAGGTCATGGAGGTGGAGTTACCGGACCCGTTTCCGCGTATGACATATGCCGAAGCGGTATCGCGTTATGGCACCGATCGGCCGGACCTGCGTATCGCCTTAACATTGACCGATGTCGGCGAGCTTATGCAGGACGTCGAGTTTAAGGTGTTTTCGGGCCCTGCCAAGCAAGCCGATGGCCGCGTCGCGATGTTGCACGTCAAGGATGGCAATTGTTTGAGCCGGCAGCAAATCGATTCCTATGCGGATTTCGTCAAACAGTTTGGTGCGAAAGGATTAGCCTATATAAAAATCAACGATGCGAGTGCCGGCCGCGACGGATTGCAGTCGCCGATTCTCAAATTCCTGCCGGACGAGGTGATCGCGGCATTGCTGGAACGCAGCTCGGCTGCGACGGGTGATTTGTTATTTTTTGGGGCCGACACGGCGCGCGTCGTCAATGACGCACTCGGCGCGCTGCGCCTGCGGCTCGGCGACGATCTAGGTATGGCGAACGATTCGTGGCAGCCGCTTTGGATCGTGGAGTTTCCGTTAGTCGAATACGACGCGGACGCTCAGCGCTGGCAGGCGTTGCACCATCCTTTTACCGCGCCTGATCCGGCCGATCTCGGCGAGTTGGGAAGCGCGCCGGGAAGCGTGCGTTCGCGGGCCTACGATTTGGTATTGAACGGCACCGAATTAGGTGGTGGCTCGATCCGTATTCATGATTCCGACATCCAGCGCCAGGTATTCGATGTGCTTGGGATCGGCGCCGAGGAAGCCGAAGCAAAATTCGGATTTCTGCTCAACGCATTGCGTTTCGGTGCGCCGCCACACGGGGGCATTGCGTTCGGTGTGGATCGTCTCGTGGCGATGCTCACGGGTAGTGATTCGATCCGGGACGTGATCGCGTTTCCAAAAACGCAGCGCGCATCGTGTCTGCTTACCGAGGCACCGAGCAGCGTCGACGATACGCAGCTCCGTGAGTTGGGCATACGCCTGCGCAAGCCTGTCAGGGTACCGGTGCAAGAAGATCCGTAGACATCGCGCCAACGGTGGAGCCCGCCAGCCTCTATAAACGCCCTGAATCGGTGTTGGTTGTCGTGCATACCGTCGGCGGCGATGTATTGCTGCTGCACCGGGTCGAACCCTCGTCGTTTTGGCAATCGGTCACTGGAAGCCTGCGTTGGGAAGAGGCCGACCCGGCAGCCGCAGCGCGTCGTGAAGTACGCGAAGAAACCGGTATCCACGATGTGGGTGTATGGCACGATTGGCAACGCACGATGCTTTTTGACATCCCGTCTGCGTGGGGATCGCGCTACGCGCCGGGCGTAACCAGAAATCTCGAGCACATGTTTTCATTGGCGCTGTCGGAAATTTGCAGCGTAACGATTAATCCCGCCGAGCATTCGAACTATGAATGGGTGGATTTCGATACCGCCCTTCAACATGCCTGGTCTTGGACCAACCGCGAGGCTTTGCAACTCGTCCGTAAGCGCCTAACCTGACATACCCCTACACCGGAACCGTCTGCCGGCGACACCATACCGTAGGTCGATGTAATGGTCTCCTCCCGGTTTATTATTCGGCGTCGTAATGCGCCATGATGGGGATGTGTTACTTCCATCAACGAAAGAAGAAGGAGACCGAGATGCAGATTACAACGATGGGCTTGGATATA
>JAOTWM010000198.1 GCA_029862885.1 Gammaproteobacteria bacterium | reverse complement strand
CATGAATCCGGACGGCTCCGGTCTCCAACAGCTGACCTCAGATCCCGGGTACGACGGTGGTGGGTTCTTTTCCTTGGACGGGGAATGGATTGTATGGCGGGCTTCGCGTCCAACGGGCAAGGCCCTGCAAGACTATCAAGCATTGCTGGCTCAGGGATTGATCCGACCCGGCAACCTGGAGATATTCATCATGAACCTCGGCGCGCATGAACCGATCCAGTTGACGAACAATGGCGCAGCCAATTTTGCGCCTTATTGGCACCCAGACCGTAAGCATGTGATTTTTTCATCCAACATGGAAAATCCCAAAGGCCGAAATTTCGATCTCTTTTTGCTAGAGGTCGACAGCCGGAAGGTGGAGCGTGTCACCAACTACCCCGGGTTCGACAGTTTCCCTATGTTTTCCCACGACGGGAAACGATTGGTGTTCGCCTCGAATCGCAACGGCCAGGTGCGTGGCGAAACCAACATCTTTATCGCCGACTGGGTCTGGTAGCCCCTGCCATGGCCTCGGCGTGGCGCTGTCATGTTGAAAATAAGCTCGCTCGCCTAGCCCGATTTCCGTGGAAGTCCGAACCCTTCATGAATTATCCGGGTTAGCCTGATTTCCCCTGATGTCCAAAGCATTCATGAATTATCGGCTAAAACCCTGATCGAGCAGGCGTTCCATGATGCAGTCCCCGCGCTCCGGACACTCAGAAGGGCGCACGGGCTCCCCGCCGTACAACTTGGTTTTCGGGAAGTGCAGTCAATGCTCTGCGCTGTGTACGATTTTCATTTTTGGGAATCACGATTCTGTTTGTCTCCGATGATGGCTACGGTTCCCGTGAACGTCGCCACCGTTGCGCCGTCGGTGCGCGTGACGATGACGCGATAGGTCGCAAACCGCCGGCCGCGAGATTCTTCTACCGCGGATGCGGTTAGCGTGTCGTTGATTCGCACCGCACGTGGATAGGTAATGTGCGCGTCGATCGCGGCCGCAACCACACCATGCGAATTGGATGCAAGTCCGAAGGCGGTATCGGCCAGGGAGAACGTCACCCCGCCGTGACACGTTCCGTTGAAGCTAATGTGCTCTGCCTGAACTCGCATGCGCACACTCGCATGGCCGCCGCCGCCGGCAAGCAACTCGATGCCGAGATGCTGCGCAAAGCGATCGCGCGGTAAGAGACGTTGTGGCCAATCGGCGAAAGCAATCGATCCGTGTGCCGCGTCTTCAACGTTGCTCTCATCATTGTGACGCTGCAACGCGTCGGCGAGATCCTGCAACCCCTGGTCGGTTTGCGCACTGGTCATTATCACGGGTGGCTGCCACGCACGAACTTCGCGCAAACTGAGCATCGCGCGCAACTGGCGCGCGCATTGTTCGGCGTGGGGCAGGTCCGCCTTGTTGACTACCAGCACATCGGCAACTTCCAGAATGCCGGCCTTGATCGCCTGCACATCGTCACCCAATCCCGGCGCACTGACGACCACGGTGCTCCGCACAGTGCGCGCAATATCGACCTCCGACTGCCCGGTCCCTACCGTCTCTACGAGCACGCAATCCATACCCGCGGCATCCAGCACCGTTATCACATCGGTAGTGCTCGCGGCCAGCCCGCCGGCGTTCGAGCGCGCAGCCAATGAACGGATGAATACGCCGTCGTCTTCATCGTGCTCGTGCATACGCACGCGGTCGCCAAGCACCGCACCGCCCGTCAGCGGGCTGCTGGGGTCGACGGCTATCACGCCCACGCGCCGGCCGCGCGCGCGCCACTCGCGAATCAACGCGTTGCACAACGTCGACTTTCCCACGCCGGGCGCGCCGGTGACGCCCACCACGTGCGCACCACCCGTATGTTGCTGAAGTGCCGCGAGCAATTCGCGCGCCTGCGGCCGGGCATTCTCTACTGCCGTGAGAGCCCGGGCGAGCGTCGCCTTGTCGCCGCCCACCAGCCTGTCAACGGCCGTCGAAACATCGCTCATACGATAATCAGCGGTTGCCCGAATCCCAGCTCGCGCCGCAAACATGCGCAGATTTCCCCGTGCGTCAGCCCGGCGACCGCTGCATTGACGACCTGTTCGAAAACGTTTTTTTCCGGTGTGTTGCACGCCCGTTGCAAGTCGCTTAACGCAGCCTGCACACGACTTCGACTGCGCGACGATTTATACGTCTGCAGCGATTCCAGGTATGCTTCCATACTGCCGGACTCAGGTCGTTGACTGGCCGGGCCCGCATGCGCGGATTCGTCGATCCGGTACGCGTTCACGCCGACCACTTTTTGGGCACCGCTTTCGATGCGCTCCTGAAACGCCAGCGCCCCTTCGCCGATCATGCGCTGCACTGCACCGGCCTCGACGGCTCGATACATACCACCCAGGGCATCGATCTGCGCCACCACGGCTTCGATCTCCTCCTCCATTTGGTTGGTCAACGTTTCCACATAATAAGAGCCGCCCAAGGGATCGATGACGTCGGTCAGGTGCGCTTCATCGCGCAGAATGTTTTGCGTGTTGATCGCAATGCGGGAGGGTTCTTCGGTAGGCGTCGTCAGTACCTCGTCGTAAGCATCAGTATGCAACGATTGCGTGCCACCGAAAATCCCCGCCATGGCCTGCACCGCGACACGCGCTATATTGTTCAGCGGCTGCTGACGCGTTAAGTCGGCACCGGACGTCTGCGAGTGAAACTTGAAACGAAACGCGCGATCGAAATCCACTTTGAAACGCTCGCGCACGATGCGCCCCCAAATTCTACGGCCGGCACGAAACTTGGCGATTTCCTCGAAAAAGCTGAGTGAGATATCGAAGAAAAAAGTAAACCGCGGCAAAAAATCGCGCGGCTGCATTCCACGCTCTATACAATCGCTAGTGAATTGGATCGCGGTGCACAGCGCGAACGCCATCGCCTGAGCAGGCGTCGCCCCGGCCTGCTGCATATGTTGACCGACGATGGAGACCGGATTCCAGTTGGGTACGTGCTGCTGACAGAACCCGACTTCGTCCACCAGCACCCGGCGGTTACCCGGCAGGCTCAAGCGCAGGAACATGTGATTGGCAACGAAATGTGAAATGTAGTCGCTCTGATTCGAGGTACCGGTGATCTTGGTCCACGGTATGTTGCGTCGTTTCGCCGCCCCCAGGACAAAAGCAAGCAGCGTAAACGGCAGGGGATCGTTCATCGCGGTTGACACGCGATCGATCGGAATTTGGTCGAGACACGCTAGCATATCGTCGACGGTATTCACCACCGCACCGCAGGTGCCCAGCAACTCAGTATCGACTTCGTCGGCGTCGTAGCCACGATACACCGAGTTGCAGGGAATCAAACTGACTGCCGTTACCCCGGTATCCATCAATTTTCGCAGCCGCCGGTTATAGTCTTTTGGTGTGCCGTAGCCAATCAACTGGCGCTGTGTCCAGGTCCGCCCGCGATGCATGCTCGGATAAATCCCACGCGTCATCGGCGCGGCACCGGGGAATCCCAGTTCCTCCATGTAGCGAGCGCTGTCCCAGTTGTCGGGTGTATACAACGGTTTTATCTCGATGCCGGAGCGGTTGTGCACGGGAGGATCGTCGCGCATGTGGGACGTATATTCGGTCTGCCAAGTTGCTTGCGCCGAGTCGAACCCCGGTAAGCGCAACTGCGCACTTTTAGCTTTCGCGCTCATGAATTCTCCCGATATAGCCGATCAGGCCGTTCAGCAAATGTTTTCCGTTCAAATCTCCGGGCGCTCCCGGCGCGCCTCCTGCGCGAGGCGCTGCACCGTGGCAACGATTTCTTCGCGTGAGCTGCCGGGATGAAACACCTTGCTCACACCGCGTTCCTGCAGCGTCGCAACTTCGTCGTCCGGTACGATCCCGCCGACCACTACGCGCACGTGAGCAAGCCCGGCCTCCTCCAGTGCGCGCACCAGTTTCGGCACGATGAGGTGATCGGTCGCCAACGAACTGATACCCACCACGTCGACGTCCTCTTCCTGGGTCAAGGCTACCACCGCGGGTATGCGCTGCCACGGCCCAGTGTAAATTACTTCCATGCCGGCATCGCGAAGGTACGCCGCGACAACCCGACTGCCGCGATCGTGACCATCTAGACCGATTTTCGTGACCAGCACTTTGGCCGGTACAGCATTGTCTTTTACGCTCATCCCACGCCTGCCTCGTCTCCACTGGTCGTTACCGGACCGCGCTGATGACAGTCTCCGCGGACCAGCCGACAGCGCCGGTTACCAGACTTACATGTTATACGCACCGATTAGTGTCCATCCATAATCCAAATTAGGCGTCGACAGGCGCCATGCCGGGAATATTGCCGCTGGAAATGGATTTTTGGCAGTACGCTTCAAACGCGTCCAGCAACCGCGACTCGCGCGCCTGCTGCACCGTCGCCCAACACCATAGGACGGTAGTCGCCCAGCAGCTCCAGCATCGCCATCAATATCATAGCAACACCTGCTGCGATAAGGTGCAAGACAATGCTCTACCCATTGTCGAGCTACTTGGACACTCGAATTAGTTCGGGCCCGTCTTGTGTCGGAAGTACGGTTAACGTAAATAATGCGGCGCAGCGGAAACACAAATAAGTCAACTCCGGCACTTATTGTCGGTGTCCTTTAATACGATGAATAAGCGTGATAACTTCATATGAATCCTTTCATAGCATATCACTAAAGAGTAAGGCGATTGGCTACTTTCTACCCCGCCTCGGTCAGAGGGCTCCCATATCAAACTGGGATGCTGGGGAATTCAACAGCTATTCGTTTCGTAATATTTTGGGGCTATTTCAACATCACTAATCGTGATTGATTCTGTGGACGACAAGTTGTTAGCCCGGATATTTCACCAAGGCGGACCCGGTATTTAAAGCGACGGTTAAGATTCAATTCATTATGTGGGGATTTGGGTTTTGGTGGAAAACACAGTTTGTCCTGGCCGAATTGAGACTCAACTTGACTTCACATCTTGAACGATCGGTCTCAATCCATAGCTACGGTTATGGATCTTCAAGCGATCGTCCAACCTGTATTGCCAAATTGACCCTAAACTTCGGACCCTTGATGAATTATCCGGGTTGGGCGCATCAGCAGGCCGGCCGAACGAGTGTCGATCCGTATGACCGTGATGGAAAATGGCACAATCAAAAAACATCACCGGGAAGGCGTCGAGATAAAAAATGGTAGTGAAGCTCAGTTGAAGCGGGGCGCTTTACACTTTATGTTTATTGGCATAAGCGAAAACCTGAAAGCCGGTGATTCAATCACCATGACTTTGTCGAATTAAATGATTCGATACTTGGAAATGTTTCGATATTACGTAGTAGACACAGCAATTCCAGTATTTCCGTCGGTTGATCCTTTGGCGAAATAAAGTAAAGGCGTTTGCCGATTGAAATTGGCGCTTGGGCAAAACGCTCAAGATAATGTACCGCAGTGGCATCAACGGATGTTGTTTCTCTAAAATCAAATACGACTTTTCCCCGTTGTGAAACAATGGCTTCCTCGATTTTGTCGCTAAATTCCTCGATGCCACGCATCGCTAACGATCCAAATACCTGAAACAGATGATAGGAGTCGGAAGTGTAGCTGCGAATGTTCATATTTGAGGCCTCTGATCTTCAGGGTACATCAGAGGTAACGCGACAACTTCACGAAAGTTTTTCAGGCGATATTTCTAACCGAATTTCCTCACAATCAGGGCACATTGTTTGGCTGCAGGAGTAGGTGAGCGCACAACTATCGGCAAATCGACCCTAAACGAAAGTGACGTTGCATTCAGGGGTGCCCTGGGCGAGGCGCAATTGCAGTTCAGCTTTTGATGCGCTCCATCATTGGGTCATACATGGGTTTCAGCGAAGCGCGTGCCTTGATGCGCTCACCCGCAACGTCGATTTCCCAATTGCCTGTATTCACAATTTCAGCTGTCAAAGGCTCGTCCAGACGGGCAAAGCCGATTCCCACGGCCCCACCAAGAGTGTGACCATAGCCGCCAATCTGGAGGTATCCGACTTCGTTACCCTCCAGATAGATCAGCTCCGTGCCGTAAAGCAGCGGTTCCGGATCCTTTAGCAGGAATTGCAGCATTCGGTTATGCGGCGTGCCTTTGGCTTTGATTTCTGCCAGCGCATCGCGACCGATAAATCCGCCCTCCTTGTCCAGCTTCACGGCAAAACCTAAACCCGCCTCGATCGGATTGTCGGTATTGTCGACATCGACCCCGAAGTCGCGATAGGCTTTTTCCAGCCTGAGCGAGTTCAGCGTTTGCATGCCTGCGTGGCGCAGGCCAAATGCCTGGCCGGCGCCGACCAGTTGGTCATAGACCTGCACCGCATGAATGGCCGGGATGTGAAGTTCCCACCCGAGTTCACCTACGTAGGTTATGCGAATTGCCAGCACATTAGCATAGCCGATGTCGATCTCTTTGGCAGAAAGATATGGAAAGGCATCGTTGCTCATGTCAGCGTATGTGACTTGCTGCATCAGGTCGCGCGCCTTTGGACCGTGAATGTTGATCTGGGTTGTTGCCGAAGTGGCGTCAAAGATCGTGACAAACTCATCTTCTTCAAGATGGCGGCGCATGTGCATTTCGGTTTGGCCATGGGCATTTTCGCCACAGACCACCATAAACTTGTTTTGCTCGAGGCGCGTCACTGTGAGGTCAGCCTCGAATCCGCCCCTTTCATTGACCCATTGTGTATAAACGATGTGGCCCGGTTCCATGTCGACCTGATTACAACTCAGCCGGCTCAGAAAGGCACCGGCATCACGGCCCTGCACGATGAACTTGGACATGAGCGACATGTCCAAGAGGATCACATCGTCGCGCGCCGCTTTGTGTTCTTCTGCATGCCAGTCCCACCAGTTCTGACGGAACCAGCTATATTCATCGACCTTTGCCTGTTCAGGTGTCGGGGCAAACCAATCGGTCACTTCCCAGCCATGGCTTTCGGAAAAGAACGCGCCGGCCGTCGTCAGCCGGTCATGCAAGACCGAACGCTTTACGTCGCGCGCAGTCTGTGCGGCATCGTTGTGATAGTGCTGCCCAAACAATCGCCCTAACAGCTCTGGCGTCCGATCGCGACGGAAAGCGCGAGTGCCTTCACATTTCGTGAATCGATTAACGTTGATTCCCGTGACGTCGATCGGCGGCAGGCCGTCCACGATCCAGTGCGCCAGCACATTGCCAACTCCTGCGCCATTCAGGATGCCCAGTGAATTCAGGCCCGCTGCCACATAGCAATTGCGCAATTCCGGTGTTTCTCCGACCAGCGGCCCGAGATCAGGCGTAAAGCTTTCCGGCCCGCAAAATAACTTGCGCACGCCATGTTCCATTATGGATGGAACCCGGCTGTAGGCTTTCTCCAAATGGGGCACCATCCGGTCCCAGTCGGGTTCAATTTCGCCAAAAGCAAAATCAGCGGGGATGCCATCCAGTTTCCAGGTCGCGGCAACGGGTTCAAATAACCCCAGCATCAGGCCGCCGACCTCTTCGCGGTAGTAGGTATAGGTCGACGGGTCCTCGAGAACTGGCAGGTCACGGGATAGCCCTTCGATATTCTCGGTGATCAGATAATAGTGTTCGGCGGCCTGAAGCGGCAGGTTGATACCCGCCGTGGCCCCCAATTGACGCGACCACATGCCCCCGCAGATCGCCACATTTTCTGCCGTAATCGTTTCGCCAGTAGCCACTCGCACGCCGCTTGCCACGCCATTTCTGGCCAGGATCTCGGTCACCGTGACATCTTCGAAAAGCTGTGCGCCGCCCATTCGAGCTCCCTTGGCTAATGACATCGTCACGTCCACCGGATTGGCGCGCCCGTCCTCCGGGATGTAAAAGGCAGACAGAACATCGCCCAGATCGCCAATAGGGAACAGGTCCTGCGCCTCTCCCGCCGTAATTTCGTGGATGTTGATTCCATGACGGCGCATGAACGGGGCGAGCCGGCGCATCTCGTGAACACGCTCTTCATTACTAGCGATCTGCAGGTATCCGACGTCGCGAAAACCTGTGGAGATTCCCGTTTCCTGTTCCAGGTTCGCGTAAAGATCGCGGCCATGTGTATAGATTTGGCACTCCGCCTCGGATTTCAGAAGCCCGGCGACAATCAGACCGGCGGCATGCCAGGTCGTGCCCGAAGTCAATTGCCCTTGCTCCAGAACCACGACGTCACTCATGCCCAATTTGGTCAGGTGATAAGCCGTGTTGCAGCCGATTGAGCCGCCACCGATGATGACCGTCTGCACATGGGTGGGGAGTGATTTCTCCATGAAATTGATCCTTCCAGAGGTCTGGATTGCATTGCCCAGAAGGTTTCAAACATTCTGGGACACATCACTTTGGGTGCTAAGGCACAGAGTAAGGGGCAGATCACAGGCCAACTCGGGTGGAAGTTCCACCAAATTGCCAACCGTCGGCGCCCCTATTGCCGCGTACTGCGGAAGTTCAAAGCATACGATATCTGATAGAAACCTATCAATCGGGCAGTACGGAACGGGGACATCCCCTCATTCAGACTGGATGCGAAAAGCCTGGGGACGATTCGGTGCGGTGTTCAAGGTGATCCAGGAACCGATTAGTCCCCGCCGGGTCTTCGATACAAGCAATAACTTTGACGGCACCGCCTCCAGTAAAGGCGCTGCGAGTCGGCTAGACTGTCACAGCCGACACAAAGCCTTGGACAACACTTTTTAGGGATGCGATAAACCAATGTTTATATTGGATAATCGTATTTTCATTCTTCAGCAAATGCATATGTAACCGATTTGTAACCCTCGCGTAAGTCATCTGTAACCCCGCGTGGCTCAGCATGGCCTCATCGCACAGCGGCCGCTTCGAAAGGTGGAAGCACAACCCACAACGCGATTAAAAAATGAGGTCATATTATGAATGCGACATTTACATCACAAGGTCATAAGACCAGAGGCATGAAAGATAAAACG
>JAOTWM010000727.1 GCA_029862885.1 Gammaproteobacteria bacterium | reverse complement strand
CCGACGAGAGCCAGTAAGGTGATGAAATCCGGATGCTCTTGCAGCAAGCCTAAATAGTCGAGATCCTGCCAGACATACTCGTCCACCGTGTGTACGGTGACCGAGACGTTGCCAATTTGAACAGGTGTCAAACTGGCAATGTGATACAGGGTGGCATTGGGCATGAATCCTTTCTTGAACCGCTCAACAAAGCCGTCGACGCCATATTTACTCGGTTTTATGAGTACTACGCGGAGCCGTCTCATAGTATTCTCCGACCAAAGGCACGCGAGACCGATCGAGGGCAATGCGTTCTTGTTCGACACGACTCCTTGAATCCGTTGTCAATAAATCGTTTTTGCATTTTCACTGTTATGATCCGGGAAATCAGCCCGGCAGTTGCGTTTTTTTCCTTGGCACGATGACGCCGGATACGTAGTTACATAAGTGGAAAATCCACTATCCATCGAGAAGCCGTCCGGACCCGCGATTATGATTTCCTTTAGCCTCGCGGTCTCGCGTTGGAAGTAAAGGTGTTGCCAATACAACGGCGTGTGCCAAACAACCATGCGCCGGTGATCAGTACGCGGTTCTAAGGAAACAATGCAAAGACTCGCTGCGAGGTACTTGAAGCCAGTGTGCTCGGCCCATAACCTCCTGTGACTCGCTGCGCGCAGCTGAATATAACTTTTGAGCTTCGCTTATAACTCTTTGTAAGTGCTATTGCAATCTCAGAACTCAAGGTAACGGATTCGGCAATCGTGGCGGCCGAGTTGCGGGGCCGCTGGATGCTCGCTCCTATTTTGAAGGCGATGAGGGCAAACGAGTCTGCCACGTGTGAAAGTTTGTGACGACCAGGTCCCGGAAATTGGAGAGGTTCAGGAGAAATGCTCCCCTCTTCTGTACATACAGCATTTGTTGAACACGACCGATGAGTTCACTGAACGCATGGATCTATTTTGCGATGCCATGTGATATTTGTGCTTCGTTCGTATTCGAACGTCGCACGCTAATGAAGACCTGTTGTTAGGCGTTTTTCCCATTCTTGCGAAGGACGCGGAATTGGGCGTGCGGCAAGAAATTCGGTGAATGACTGTTGGAGCAATGGCGGCAACTCCTTGCGCCCGGTATCGACTGATGGAAGACTGTGTTTTGCATTCTTACCGAATGGTCCATTGGCGGAATCATCATTGGTGATATTGCTATCTAAGGCTTAACGGGCCACACATGTCGCTGTATATCGGACTAATTTCGGGCACCAGCATGGACGCCGTCGATGCGGTGTTGGTTTCACACGAAACCTTTCCTCCCAAATTGATTGAGAGTCATGCTCACCCGATACCGGGAGCATTGAGCGAGCGACTGCAGTCTCTCGCTAGCAAAGGTCTACCCGGCGGGCCAGAAGTCTGGCATCTGGACGTCGAGCTCGGCGCGCTGTTCGCCGACGCCGTGGCGAGTCTTTTGGATCGTGCGCAGATTGCCGTCAGCGAGATCACTGCGATCGGCAGCCACGGCCAGACTGTTTATCACGGTCCAAACGACAAGCCGCCGGTTACAGTACAGATCGGCGATCCCAATACAATTGCCGAACGCACCGGCATTACCACGGTGGCGGATTTCCGCAGACGCGACATGGCGGCCGGCGGCCAGGGCGCGCCCCTTGTTCCCGCCTTTCACCGAGCGATCCTCCAAGCGTCCGGCAATCCGCGCGTCATCGTCAATATCGGCGGTATCGCCAACTTGACGGTGCTTCCCGGCAACCCCAAGGCGAAAATTATCGGATTCGACACCGGGCCGGGCAATACCCTCATGGACCAGTGGTGCCGGCGTCACCGCGGCGCCCCCATGGACAGAGACGGAGCATGGGCGGAAGGCGGCAAGCCGGCGCAAGCGCTGCTGAACGCGCTGCTGGAGGATCCCTACTTCGGGATCTCGCCTCCCAAAAGCACCGGCAGGGAGTACTTCAATCTCGAGTGGCTTGACGCGGCGGTGGAAAAGGCCTCGTCACAGGGGACAGCTGCCC
>JAOTWM010000726.1 GCA_029862885.1 Gammaproteobacteria bacterium | reverse complement strand
GTCGGGTGCCGGGCGCAAACTCAGCCAAACCACGCAGTTTTGCGAAGCCAACGAATCGGTCGCCGCTTACGGCCTGGGAGAACACCGCCACACTCCGGAGATCGAGCAGGAGTTGAGCGGTCTGGCAGGACAGAACATCACCGTATCCTTTTCTCCGCACCTGATGCCGATGACGCGCGGCCTTCTCACAACCGCTTATATCTCATTGAAAAAGGCAGTGGACCGCCGGACGTTGCACGCACTGTTTTCAAAATTCTACAAGAACGAGCGGTTTGTGCGGGTGCACAATGCGGGGCAATATGCCAACACCGCGCATGTCGCCGGATCGAATTTCTGCGACATCGGTGTGCAGGTGGACACGCGCAACCAGCGCGCCATCGTCACCAGCGCAATCGATAATTTGATGAAAGGCGCCTCCAGCCAGGCGATCCAGAATATGAACCTCATGCTGGGGATCGACGAGACCATGGGGCTCGATGCGCCGCCCCTGTTTCCCTAATTCAAAATGAAATTGAAAGAGTTGAAAAATTTTCAGGTGCCCGGGTTTCTGGCCGGAGGTATGGCATGCGGTCTCAAAAAGAATGGCATCAAGGACCTTACCCTGATCGTTTCCGAAGTGCCGGCGACGGCGGCGGGCATGTTCACGCAAAATCAGATGGTGTCGCCGACGGTGCCGATCAGCCGAAAAGCGCTCAAGGCGTCCAAGTCCATGCGTGCCATCATTGCCAACAGCGGCAATGCCAACGCCTTTACCGGACCGCAGGGAGTGAAAGATTGCCGGGCGGTGGTGGCGGCGACCGCGAAGGCGCTGGACATTCCGGTGCAGGAGGTGCTGACCGCTTCCACCGGGGTCATCAGTGTTCCACTGGCGGTATCTAAAATCGAAGCGGGTATTCCCAGGCTGGTGAATCAGTTATCACCGAAAGGGTGGACACATGCGGCGGAAGGCATCATGACCACCGACCTGGTTTCCAAAATCTGCGCCGTGCAATATGGAGACATCGTCGTGGGCGGCATCTCCAAAGGCTCGGGCATGATTCAGCCGAACATGGCAACCATGCTGGCGTTCCTCGCCAGCAACGTCCGGATCGACAAACGCACTTTGCAGAAGGCATTGAAAGCGGCGGTCGACCCGACGTTCAACTGCATCACCGTCGACGGCGAAACCAGCACCAACGATATGGTTCTGCTATTGGCCAACGGTACGGCAGGGAATCCCGGGGTGAAAGCGGGATCGAAGGCGTATAAGGATTTTGTAACCGCACTGACGCACGTGTGCAAAACGCTGGCGTTCAAGATTGTGGAAGACGGCGAAGGCGCAACCAAGTTCGTGACCTTCAAAGTGAGCGGTGCCAAAACAACAAAGCAGGCAGAGCAGATCGGCAAGCGGCTGGCGAATTCGCTGTTGGTGAAGACCGCGCTGTTCGGCGAGGACCCGAACTGGGGGCGGATCATTGCCGCGGTCGGCAGTGCCGGTGTACCGATCAAGCCGGAAAAACTCGAAGTCGTGTTGAACGGAACACCGCTGGTTAAAAACGGCGAGCATGTCAAAGGCGTGACCGCGTCTTCACTCCGGAAAAAAATGAAGCACAAAGAGATCACCATCGCCATCGGCCTGCACATGGGCAAAGCTCACGCCGAGACCTACACCTGCGATTTGTCCTACGATTACGTCCGCATCAACGCCGAGTACACCACTTAAAATTTTATTATTTGAAGATGGCGCCGCATCCCCGGCATTGCAGTTTGGCGGGGAAGAACAGGCCGGGGAGGCCGAGCAGGATCGCGTTCAGCCACTGGGGTACGGGACCGGGCAGGGTTTTGTGCGAGTTGATGCTGAGGCACCGCGGGCAGATCACCGGCCTGGTACCTGCCGGAACATCTTTCCAGTTCGATGCGGTTTCTGCCTTCTCTTGATTCTCGTAATTCTCTTCGATGTCTTCCAGCAAATCGACCCCCTCCTCCATCATCGTGTCCAGAATGTCTAGAGCGTCGTCGGCCTTGTG
>JAOTWM010000725.1 GCA_029862885.1 Gammaproteobacteria bacterium | reverse complement strand
CAGGCTGAAACCGATTAAATCCACCGTGAATGCCGTCAAGGATTTGGCGGCTCGTGGCAACCCGATGAGGATCCCACGCATTGAATTGACAGCCTGCCTGGCTTTGTCTTTCACTACTTCTCGCTCTATCTAGACTTGTTGTGCTTTTGACGCATCCTGCGCCAATCTCCGATGTCCGGATTTGGGGCTAATTTACTACATAGGCTCATTTATGAATAGACACGTTTTCACCGGAATAGAGTCTAGCTATCACCGAACCACACTCCATGCTGTCCGAAGTATCAGTAGCAAATCACCTGCCAAAGACTGGTTATCGACGTATTCTTCATAAATCGAGAGTTTTGTCGGCAAGATGGTCTCAATATATTCTTGTTCCGGGTTATCTGCCGCAGCCAGCATCGCTCCCTCGTCGCGAAACTTGATTGATGCATTATCCGTGATTCCCGGTCTCACGGACAGAATCTTCTGGCGCGATGATTCTGGGTACAGATCAACATACTTCCCTACCTCCGGCCGCGGCCCTACGATGCTCATCTGACCTGCGACGACATTTACGAACTGCGGTAATTCGTCAATCTTCAGTCGCCTCAATATCTTGCCGCAACGAGTAATACGCTCGTCATCTTGCGTCGTTAGCAAGGGTTTGCTGCCAGTATTTTGGTCGGCCATGGTTCGAAATTTAAGTATTTTGAACGGTACTCCTTCGCGACCAATGCGCTCCTGCCGGAAGAGAACTGGCCCATTACTGTCCAGTTTGATCCAGATCGCGCAGACGATCATCAATGGTGACAATACAACCAATGCTGGAATAGAGAATACAAGATCAAACAGGCGTTTTGCGATCATTTGCTATTACTAATTATGATCTTTCGGACAGCCTTAACCACTCTCCCCACATCCGTATCGCTCATTTTCGAATAAATTGGGAGACTGACGATACGTTGAAAAACACCTGATGCCACTGGAAAATCTTCAGGAACCAACCTGTATTTGTCCCGCCAATAGGGCTGCATATGCAAAGGGATAAAGTGGACGCTTGTACCGATTTTTTCCTCGGACATTAGCTCGATGAATCGATCTCGATCGATCGTGATTTCGTCCAGGTTCAACTGGATCACAAACAAATGCCACGAATGCTCATCGGTCGGGATTACTTGAGTAGGCAGCGTAATCGGTAGGTCG
This sequence comes from Gammaproteobacteria bacterium, assembly GCA_029862885.1. Lineage (GTDB taxonomy): Bacteria > Pseudomonadota > Gammaproteobacteria > Arenicellales > JAOTWM01 > JAOTWM01. The sequence goes on along the minus strand of JAOTWM010000725.1, from coordinate 825 downwards.
CGAAATGCTGCTCGGTACATATCCGCGATTTCTAGCCTACGGCCTCGCATTTCGCGAACCTTACGCAGCTGATGAATTCCTATTGCTGCGGCAATATCAGGCATATTGTATTTGAAACCAGGTGCGACGACTTCATAATACCACGACGGGCGTTCCGAACTATAACGGTCGAAGGCGTCCTTACTGATCCCGTGAAGTCTCATCGTCCGAATTCTTGCTGCGATCTCTTCATCATTCGTTACGACCATGCCGCCCTCGCCGGTCGCGATCGTTTTGGTAACGTAAAAACTAAAAACCGTAGCATCGCTTAGCGACCCTATGGTCTTGCCCTTGTAGGTTGTTGGGAGGGCGTGCGCTGCATCTTCTACCACTTTAAGGTCGTAGCTATCCGCCAGGTCTGCAATGCCATCCATATCGCAGGCCTGACCCGCGACGTGCACCGGCATTATCGCCTTCGCCTTTGGCTCGGCCGTCAGTATCTCTCTTGCTTTGCCGACATCGATATTGAGAGTTTCCGCATCAATATCGACAAACACAGGGTCAGCGCCAAGATACCGAATAACCTCGGCTGAAGCTGTGAACGTATTTACGGTTGTGAGGACTTTGTCGCCAGGCCCGACACCGATCGCCTCAAGCGCCAGGTGTAGCCCGGATGTCGCTGAGTTGACTGCCATCGCGTGTTTGACAGATATGAAGGCAGCGAAATCAGATTCGAATTGCTTCGCTTTGGGACCGGTAGTCAGCCAGCCCGAGCGAAGACTGTCGCATACTTCCTCAATTTCGGGCTCACCGATATCCGGGAGTGCGAAAGGCAAGAAATTGTTC
>JAOTWM010000196.1 GCA_029862885.1 Gammaproteobacteria bacterium | reverse complement strand
CGCCAATACGGCGCGTTCCTGGCCGCATCCAAGCAACCCGAACCAAACATAGACCTCGCGACCTGGGAATCGTACGGCTTGGTGCACCCCTACCCACGCACGCGCCGGCATGCTTGGAACAATAGCTCGCCGCCGCCGGGCCGCGATGAGCATCCGGTAGTTCTAGTTAGTCAGGTTGACGCAATTCGCTACGCCGAATGGCTTAGCCGCGTCACGGGGGAAGCATGGCGGCTACCTTCGGAAATCGAGTGGGAAAAAGCCGCCCGTGGGATAGATGGCCGGCAGTACCCATGGGGTAACAAGTACCGGCCGGAGAACTTGAATAGCCACGACCTTGGGCCGTTCGATACTATGCCGGTTGGGGCGTTCCCAAACGGTGCGAGTCCTTTCGGTTTGCTCGACGCGGCAGGCCAGGTGTTCGAATGGACCGCCGATAGTACAAATATGGACCGCGCAGTCGTGAAGGGTGGCTCGTGGGACGATAAAGGTTGCGGCGTGTGCCGGCCGGCGGCTCGGCATACCCGCCCCGTTGACATGAAACACATACTGATAGGATTCCGATTGGTTCGCGAATGAAGAAATCCAAATCGAAAAGCAGAAACGCCGCGCCCCTAAACGTCACGCCGGTGGATACACTGTCCGTAGATACACTGCAAGACATGCGCGATGCCGGCCGAGAGATCGGCGAGTGCTACCGGGTTCTGAGCAAAGCCAGCATGAACGTCGTGGGCGAGTGCTTGAAGAATCAGGGCACATTCTTCGAACTCAATCATTACCCGGCCGGCGATGTCTATGACAACGAAACTCACGCCCAGTATTACTACCACACCCACCGTGGAATCCGCGGTGAACATGGCCACTTTCACACGTTTATGCGCGCCCGCGGTATAGCCGACGGGGTCACACCCGTCCCCTACGACGGCGACACCGAATGGCCGCGAGGCAACGACGCGGTATCGCACCTGATCGCGATATCGATGGACAAACGCGGCTACCCAATCGGCCTGTTCGCCACCAACCGCTGGGTGACCGGCGAAACCTGGTATGCGGCGCGCGACGTCGTACACATGGTTGACAATTACGTGATCGACCACGCCTATCCAAATTGGCCTGTGAATCGCTGGATCACCGCGATGTTCCGGTTGTTTAAGCCGCAGATTCTCGCTTTAATCGAGCAACGCGACGTGGTGGTCAAAAAATGGCTCGCCGACCATCCCACAGAGGATGTCTATGAGGACCGCAAGCTCGAAATGACCGGCGAAATTCCGATTTCGGTGGACAGACAACTCAGCCTCATCGAGCACGCGCTGTCGAAACACTAGTTCCCAAGATTGCAAGGCCAGTTTACAGATTTGTGAGAACTCGCTAGCCGCTATGGCGTCCAATATTCACAACGATTAGTCTAAAGGAGATTAGACAATGACCAAATTCCATAAGCATTTGGCGGCGGCCGCAGCGCTGGCCGCATACTTAGCCGCACCTGCGAGTGCATTCGCACAGTCAGCAACAGTCATCGAATTGACCCAAACTCCGTGCCAATTTCTGGAGAGTGAAAACGGAGTTGACCATGGATATCAATCCGCGCAGCAGTCCGATTGCGAAACCGTCAACGCCCAGACGGCGAACGCCCGGTTGGCAGAAGCCAAAGTATTCACGTTAAAACCCGGCCGCTACATATTCCGGGTGCGAAATCAAAATGTGAGCTACCCGCTAGGATTCTGGTTACGCGGTGACGGACTCGTCGGCCGAGCGACATTGCCCAGCGTTTCCGGCGGCGGACTGACCCAAGGCACAACGCGAGACTACGAAATCACCCTTAAGCCGGGTGAATATGTCTATTCCTGTCCGCTTAATCCGACGCCCGACTACAAATTGCGGGTTGAAGATTAATACAGAGCCAAATTTCTCGGGATTTATTCGACACCAACCAGCGCGGGCAACTCTGCCAGCGTGCTGATTTCAGCATCGGGGCTCGCCGGCAGGCGCTCGCGGCGCTGTTTGAACCGGTTTACCCACGCAACCCGGAATCCAAACGCGGCTGCACCAACCGCGTCCCATGAATTCGAGGATTGAAAGCTGATTCGCGACTCCTCCATCTGCAATCTATCAACCGCAAGCTGATATACGCTGGGATCGGGTTTGTAAATGCCAACGTCTTCGACGGAGAGGATCGTTTCAAGTACGTCGCCGAGGCCGGCACCGCTGACCGCCGCCTGCAACATCAACGGCGTGCCATTGGAAAGAATAGCGAGTTTTATTCCCGCTTCTTTTAGCGATTCCAAAACGGTCCGCACCTCCGGGTAACAATCCAGCTCTAAATACGCATCCATGAGCGACGATCGTAACTCGGCGTCCTCGATATCGTTTGAATCCAGCGCATAATCCAATGCGTCTCCGGTGACTTGCCAAAAGTCCTCGTGCCGGCCCATCAAGCTCCGCAACCACGTGTACTCGAGCTGTTTGGTGCGCCACAAAGCCGAGACCTGGTCTGCCCGGTCACCGAGCCGTTGGCGAAATCGACCAACGGCTGAATGTACGTCGAATAGCGTGCCGTAAGCGTCGAACACGCACGCGCCTATGTTTTCGAATGGCATAGTCATTTACGCTCCTAACTTTAAATGAACACGCGCTCGCGGCTTTCGGATTCGTCGTAGTCGCCCTACTCGCTACTCGGCCTGCGGTGGAATCGAATAAGTACTGGTGACATGAGCGATCAGTTCATCGCTGCCGTCCTGCATCAGATTCACTTCGCCGACCGCGAGTCGTTTACCCAGTTTCAATATTCGCGCTTCCGCAACCACATCTCCGGGCGGCGGACGACGCAAGAAGTTGATATTTAAGCTGGTGGTGACCGCTAGCTCCACGCGCCCGATCAAACTCAGCACCGCACCGTACAGAGCAAAGTCCGCAAGCCCCATTAATACCGGCCCGGCAATCGTCCCGCCGGGACGCAAAAAATCCTGATGGTACGGCGCCCGCGCCCATGCCTTACCAGGCTCCAGCGCAGTAACGGCAAAACCAAAATTGACTGCGAACGGTAATTGCTTGGCTGCAATTTCTTGAAATTCAGCAACGGTAATTTTCGACATGCAATAAGTTTGAACGCTATACTCTAGGTTCCGCAAGTCACTACGGATTCTGCCATGGCCGCGACGCCTTCATCGGTCACAACAAACGATTCACAACCGCCGCTGCTGCGTCACGACGATGCAGGCATCACTACCCTCACGTTAAATCGGCCGGGGCAGTATAACGCGTTGTCGGAAGAGATGTTAATGGCACTGCAACAATCGTTAGATGCAATCGCGGCCGATAGATCCGTTCGCGTGGTCGTGCTGGCGGCTGCGGGCAAAGCATATTGCGCGGGTCATGACCTTAAACAAATGCGAGCCAGCCCCGATAAATCCTACCAACGAGAATTGTTTCGGCAGTGCAGTCGTATGATGATGTCGATCGTACAGTTGCCACAACCGGTCATTGCGTCGGTGCAGGGAATGGCCGTCGCGGCCGGTTGTCAATTGGTCGCAAATTGCGATTTAGCCATCGCCTCCGACGATGCGCAGTTTGCCGTCTCCGGAATTAACCTCGGCTTGTTTTGTTCGACACCGAGCGTACCGTTGAGCCGAAATATATCCCGCAAGCGTGCGCTGGAAATGTTGTTGACGGGCGGTTTCATCGACGCCCATACCGCGAAAGAGTATGGCTTGATTAACCATAACGTGCAGCGCGATAGATTGGCCGACGCCGTGAATGATCTCGCCCAGCGGATCGCCAGTAAACCCACGGAGCCCGTGCGTATGGGAAAAGAACTCTTCTATCGTCAACTCGATCACACGCTAGAAGGTGCGTATGAAATAGCGGGAGAAATTATGGCGTGCAACATGATGCTCGATGACACGGCCGAAGGAATTGACGCGTTTATCGAAAAGCGCGAACCAGTCTGGAAAGAATCCGATCGATAGCGCCTGCATCGATTTTGCCTCACGGCACTGACGCGGAAACGCCTCGATTACTGCTGCCCCGGATAACTCATGGAGAATTCGGAATTCAAGGGAAACCGGGCTGGCCCGGATAGTTCATGAAGGGTTTGGATTTCAGGGGAAATCGGGCTAAGTAGTCGGTGCGATCGTCCGCGGATGCATAGCCATAGCTATGGATCAAGGAGGATCGTGCCGAATACGACACCCGATTTTTCCTGAATCCGAACAGGACAAACTGTGCGGTGGCCCCCTACCCGAAAACACGGCCTAACCCTTTCAAATATTGAGACGAATCTTTGTTAATCGTCCGCCTTCGTGAAATATCCGGGCTAGCGCTTGGCGTCAGAACGCACGCACGCGTAAGCGCCCGGCGCATCTTCTATTACTTTTAGTCGTCCGTCTCCCGGTACGCGTGCCGGCACCTGGCCCCGCGAATGTCGCTTTGACCATTTCGCCCAATCCGACCACCACGAACCGTCGTTCTGCGTAGCGCCTGCAAACCATGTATCGGCAGCTTTGGGCAACGCGCGGGGCCGTGTCCAATAACCGTATTTATTGGCGTCGGGTGGGTTCACCACGCCGGCGATGTGCCCCGATGCTCCCAACACAAATCGCACCGGACCGCCCAGCAATTTTGCGCCCGCAAATGTCGATTTCCAGGGCGAGATGTGGTCTTCCAATGTAGAAAGAAAATACGCCGGTGTTTTGATCTGGGTCACGTCGATCGGGGTCTCGGCCACGGTGAGACCGCCCGGCTCTTTGAGCCGATTTTCCATATACATGGAACGCAGGTAGTCACTGTGCATCCTCGCCGGCATCCGCGTTGAATCCGAATTCCAGTACAAAAGATCGAAAGCGAACGGCTCTTTGCCAAGCAGATAATTGTTGATCACGAAAGACCAAATCAGATCATTGGCTCGCAACTTATTGAAAGTGGTAGCCATCGATGCGCCGTCGAGATAGCCCCGGGCATTCATCTTCTTCTCAAGATTCGCGACTTGCTCTTCGTCTATAAATACACCGAGTTCCCCGGGCTCGGCAAAATCGATCATCGACGTTAGAAACGTCGCGCTGGTAACACGCGTATCGTCGCGTGCGGTCAGGTACGCCAATAATGTAGCGAGCAGCGTGCCGCCGAGGCAATACCCAATAACATTGACTTCAGATTCACCCGTTGCCTGCTCAATCGCATCCAACGCTGCCAATGGCCCGTCCTGCAGATAATCATCGAAGCGCTTATTGGCCAAACGTTCATCGGGATTGACCCAGGAAATTATGAATACCGTATAACCCTGTTCCACCAGCCATTTCACCAGTGAATTCTTAGGTCGCAAATCGAGGATGTAATACTTATTTATCCACGGCGGCATGATCAGAATCGGGCGCCGAAACACACTATCGGTGGTCGGGGAATATTGGATGAGCTGCATCATTTCGTTTTGATAAACGACCTTGCCCGGGGTCGTTGCAATATTCACACCTAACTCGAACGCTTCGGAGTCAGTCATGCTGATCTGCAGATTACCGTTACCACGCTGCAAATCCGTGAGCATATTGTTGAGTCCATCTACAAGGTTTTGACCGTTGCTGGATTGCGTCTCGCGCAGTACTTGCGGATTGGTCAATGCGAAATTGGTAGGAGCCAACGCGTCGATATACTGGCGTGAGTAAAAATCGGCCTTAGCGGCGGTTTTCTCGTCGAGCCCTTGTGCAGACCGAACACTCGACAGGATACAGCGAGATGCGAGCAGGTAGGACTGCTTGATAAAATCGAACAACACCTCGTCACGCCACGAATCGTCGCGAAATCGGCGATCTTCGGCGTCCGGTTCAATTACGGACTCAACATCCTGCCCGGCCAGACGTTGCCAGGTGTTGGTCCACAGCGACATTGAGTCCTGCCACATCGCGAGTTGCGCATTCCAGGTTGAGGTCGGGTTACGCATCAACGCCGCCGCGACTTCACCGAATGCCGCCACCAACCCGAGCGGGTCAGGATCGGTCGAACCGTCCACGGTAGTTTCGGTAACGAACCGCTGTGCCATTTGCTGGGCCGTCAACGCCGCGTTCGCCATCGCGCTCGACCACGCCAATGGATCGAAATCGAGGCTTTCAGTGCGCTTTTGAGAATCAGTCATAATCGAGTTATTGTGCGGTGCAACATAATTAGAACTATACCGAAACCGTGGTGCACTAACAACTCCTTTGGTGCCGAGGTAATCGTTGGAGTATTGGAGACCCCAGTCAATTATCTTTCACGATCAGTGAGTTACAGACGTAATTTACAAGGGATTCTGGAAACGGTCACGCTCACTGCTTGCGCGGTACCGCAATCAACGCTTTGCCATCTAATACCCCTCACTGATCACACAGGTTGTGCGCAAGCGCGCACGTGCGGCGCCATTGGCAATGCTAGATGTTGATTCCGGGCTGCGCCCGGGGTATTTATCATAGGGAACGATTATCACACACCTAACGTCACTGACTATAAACCGCCATCATGCTATGAGTCCCGAGCCGATTACCAATCCTAATTCGGCGGACCTGGATCCAAACGCCGCGAACTACGTGCCGCTGTCACCGCTTGGCTTTATCGAGCGTGCCGCGCGTGTCTATCCTGATCACACTGCCGTGATTCATGGCGCAACACGCCACACTTGGGCGCAGAGCTATGCGCGAGCCCGCCGCCTCGCGTCGGCGCTACAACAACGCGGAATCGGTAACGGCGACACGGTAGCGGTTATGGCGCCCAACATACCCGCCATTTTTGAGGCGCACTACGGCGTGCCGATGTGCGGTGCCGTACTCAATACCCTGAACGTGCGGCTCGATGCGCGCACCATTGCGTATATCCTCAAGCACGGCGAGGCTAAGGTGCTCATCACGGATACCGAGTTTGCACCAACCATCAAGGCGGCGCTGGCGGAACTCCAACACAAACCTTGGGTGATCGATATCGACGACGCAGCCGCCTCCGGAGAACACCTTGGCGGGACAGACTACGAATCGCTGTTGGCGCTTGGCGACCCTGAATTCGACTGGCACGGTCCGGCGGACGAATGGCAAGCGATTTCGCTTAACTACACGTCCGGCACCACCGGTAGGCCAAAGGGTGTCGTCTACCACCACCGGGGCGCGTATCTCAACGCGTTAAGCAACGCACTCGGCTGGAATATGGGGCAACACCCGATCTATCTATGGACCTTGCCGATGTTCCACTGCAACGGCTGGTGCTTCCCGTGGACCTTGGCGGCCGTGGCCGGTACCAGCGTATGCCTGCGTAAAGTCGATGCGGCCGGAATTTTTCGGGCTATCGCCGAGGACGGCGTCACGCATTTCTGTGGCGCGCCAATCGTATTGAACATGGTCGTGAACGCCGAAGCCAACCAACGGCGCGAGTTCAGTCACCGCATCGAAGTCATGACGGCAGCCGCACCACCGCCGGCATCGGTGCTCGCGGCGATGGACAACGCCGGATTTCATATGACCCATGTATATGGACTCACCGAAACCTACGGACCCGCGGTCATCTGCGCATGGAAACCCGAATGGGATGCGCTGCCCGCGGACCAGCAAGCCAGCCACAAGTCGCGCCAGGGTGTGCCCTATCACGTGCTGGCTGATCTTAGCGTCAAGCAGGCGGACAATATGGCATCCGTTACCGCCGATGGCGAATCGATGGGTGAAGTCATGTTTCGGGGTAATATCGTGATGAAGGGGTACCTAAAGGACGAATCCGCAAGCGCCGAGGCCTTTCGGGGCGGCTGGTTTCATTCCGGAGATCTCGGTGTGATGCATCCTGATCATTATATTCAGCTCAAAGATCGCTCGAAAGACATTATTATTTCGGGAGGCGAAAATATTTCGTCCATCGAAGTGGAGGACACATTGTATCGTCACCCGGCCGTGTTGGAGGCGGCCGTCGTGGCCCGGCCTAGCGACCAGTGGGGTGAAACACCGTGTGCGTTTGTAACCCTGAAGGCATCGGCGCAAGACACGACGGAACAAGACATCATCTTGTTTTGTCGCGACAATCTTGCCCATTTTAAAGCCCCGAAAACGGTAATCTTTGCCGAATTACCGAAAACCTCGACCGGCAAGATTCAGAAGTTCAAACTGCGCGAACAAGCGCAAACACTCGGCAGCCTGGAGTAATCGGAGAGGTTCATGAATCGTGTTCTAAACCCCGTAGGCTACACGACACAATGAAACACGCCGATTGGTATTTCGACTTTATCTCGCCGTTCTCGTATCTGCAGTGCGAACACTTACCGGAAATCACAGCCGACATTGAAATTCGCTGCAAGCCCGTGTTATTTGCCGGCCTGTTGAAACACCATGGCCAACTTGGACCCGCCGAGATTCCGAGTAAACGCCGGTTTACTTACCGCTTCGCTCAGTGGCTCGCAGATCAGCAGGGCATCACCTTCACCTTGCCTCCGGTTCATCCGTTCAATCCGCTCGCGGTGTTACGGCTGGCGATTGCGGCGGGCTCCGACCTGCAATCGGTGTCGGAAATTTTTCGATTTATTTGGGCGCAGGGCCGCTCGATCGACGACGGCGATAATTTCGACGTTCTCGCGAACCGGCTCGGCATTGCGGATGCCCGCACTAAAATTGCCGACGCGGGCGTCAAACAAGAATTGATCGAAAATACTCAACGGGCGATCGACCGCGATGTGTTCGGAGTCCCGAGTTTCGTCGTCGATGACACGGTGTTTTGGGGAGCCGACGCGCTCGACTTCTTTGTCGCGTATTGCCACGACCCGCGGTTGCTTAATACCCCGGCGATGCGCCGCATCGACGATTTGCCTGTGGGCACCGAACGGCCCCGTAAGGAAGAACCGGGGTCCGAGTCATGACTCCGACCCCAGCCATTTATCGTGGTTGCATGCGAATCGCACCGTCTAGACGAATCACATCGCCATTGAGCATTTGATTTTCGATGATGTGGCCGACCAGCCGCGCATATTCGGCAGGCTCGCCGAAGCGCTTTGGGAATGGAA
>JAOTWM010000005.1 GCA_029862885.1 Gammaproteobacteria bacterium | reverse complement strand
CCTAACAAGCGAATTGCAATTTGTTTATAAATTTATCTACCAAGCTAATTACGAATCAATTGGGGCCGAACACGAATACTGTTCGGTATACCTCGGTAAATCGAGCGATGCAGTTAACGCTAATACCAACGAAATTGCCGACTGGCGCTTTGTCAGCCTCCAGCAACTCGACCAAGAGTTAATTGCTAGCCCCGAGTTATTTACGCCCTGGCTAAAACTCGAGTGGAAGGAATTACGGGGTGGCTTGGTCGACTGGCTTAAGAGGTAATGATTGTTTTTTCATCGCCGGCGCGCAGTCGGTAACAGGGCTCTCGGAATATCAGTGATTCGCGAAGTAACCAAGGTGGTAGCTGCGCAGACCGTACGGGACGGCGCCGGCGTATCGATATACCGCTCCATTGGCAGCAACCAACTAAGATACCTGGATCCGTTTTTAATGCTCGACCAATTCGGTAGCAATGATCCAGACGACTATATCGCTGGCTTTCCGGACCACCCGCACCGCGGATTTGTAACCTTGACCTATATGCTGAACGGCCATATGCGCCACGAGGACAGCATGGGCAATAGGGGCGATCTCAAATCTGGAGGCGTGCAGTGGATGAAAGCCGCACGCGGCGTGATTCATTCGGAAATGCCAGCGCAAGAAGACGGCTTGATGCGCGGCTTCCAGCTTTGGATTAACCTCCCTGCCTCCGAAAAAATGTCGGACCCCGAGTATCAGGAATTCACAGCGAACGATATTCCTTCCAGGTCTTTTTCTAACTGCACGGTCAAAATCATTGCCGGTGTATTTGACGGCCTGCACGGCCCTATCGACGACCCTCATACCAATGTGGCTTATTTGGATGTCCAACTTGCGGTCGGGGGATCGCTGACCACCGACTCCGACCCGGACGCCGAATATTTTATTTATGTGCTTGATGGAATGACATTAGTTGGATCGACAGAAGTCTCACGGCAGTCATTGGCAGTATTATCTCGGGGTTCGGAAATCACGACCGAAAGCGGACCGGACGGCGCACGGCTTATTCTTGTCGGCGGCTTGCCGTTAAACGAACCGATTGCACACGCCGGTCCGTTCGTTATGAACACGCCGGCCGAAATCGAACGAGCGATCAATGACTATAATAGTGGCCGATTGACCAGTTGATCGTACCGATTCATACCAGTAACGTCAGTCCGCCAAGGAAGGTGCCGTTTCCGAATTTGCAAGATGTACCACGCGTTGCGGAAACGGAATTTCAATATTTTCTTCTCTGAATCGCTTCTCGATATCAAATCTCAGATCGCTCGCGATTATGGGGCGATTCAATACATTCCCGGTATAACAACGCAATGTGAAATCCAGGCTGCTTGCGCCAAAATCGGAAAATACTACGTCCGGTGCGGGAATCTCGAGCACTTCTTGGTGTGCGCTGGCGCACCCGAGTAATACCGCTTCAACCAGTTTCGGATTGGTGCCATAGGCCACCCCCACCGCAATATCAACTCGACCGTAGCGGTCTTTATAGGTTAGGTTCGTCACCGCGTTCGACAATATTTCCGCGTTAGGGACGATGACAGACGCTCTCTGAAAGGTTTCTATTTCGGTAGCGCGAAAATTTATGCGCTTAACAAAACCTTCTTGAGCGCCCACCACGACCCAGTCTCCGACCTTAACAGGCCGCTCCACTAGCAGGATAAACCCCGACACAAAATTATTCACGATCGTCTGTAGCCCGAACCCGATACCAACCGATAACGCGCCTGCAACAAGCGCGACATTCGTAAAACTAATACCCAGTGCTACAATTGCTAATCCGAAGGCGAGAATAACGCCGACATAACCCAGTCCTGCACTCAACGCGTATCGCGCGCCCATATCGAGCCGCGTTTGCGGTAATACCCGTTTCAACATCAGCCGCTGTAGCAAGCGGGTAAGTAGCATCGCCACGAAGAACACCGCGATCGCCAATACAATGTCGACGACCGAGATGGTGATATTGCCGACGGTAAATCCACGTAACGCCTCGCGCACCCATCGCCACAGGTCACTCGGCGGAACCCCCCATCCGGCTAAAATTACGAACCCCGCCAATACCGATAGCACCGGGTCAACCGCCGCTGAAAACACGATTTTCATCCGCTTCAACGTAATCGGGCGTAGCCCGTATCTACGCCGCAGCACCGGCCAACGCACCAGTACACTAACCAGTTCATAAAACACGCCACGCACCAGCAGCGCCAACATGATAGCCCCACCGGTAATCAAAATATTGCGAACCAAGTAAACGCCCAGTGCGGTGTACCCGGCTATCGCGGCTGCGCCGCCTAGCAATGCGACGATTGCCACTAAACGCCGGACATAGCTCCACAAAGTTACAGACGCGCCCGCTGCCGTCGAATTGGTTTCGTCGATTTTGACCTGCTGCGAAGCGTCCACTTTCGGCTGCCACACGGCTCGGGCCGTCAGCGAAATGACTGCCATTGCCTCTAGGGTAATAAATACGAAACCGTAGATCGAAAAGGTTTCATCGGAAGGGCTAAATTCACGGCCGATCAGCACCACAAATACATCAATTGCGACCACGGCGGCCAAGAACAATACGCGCTGGCTGAGGAGTCGCGCACTATCCGCCGAAAACTCGATCAACCGCCATGCTGGTTCGGTTGGCGCCAACACCGCGTTCGGCAACGCCGCAACTAACAGAAAAAATAACAATACCGTCAGTGTTATTATCGCGACTCTAGAGAACAGATCATCCGTCAACACGTCGTTGTGTATTGCAAAAAACAGTACACCGGCCACTATCAGCGCCGGAATCAAGCCGCCGCTGACACCCTCGGTCACAGCCGCGAGAAAGCGCCGGGAATATCCCGGCTCTGCGACGCTACCGTCACGTCCACAATAGCGCAGCAATTGACGGCGCAGTCCCCACCCTAGCAATAATGCCAATATCAGAACACCAAACGCCGAATACGAACTCAACGTTTGCTGCCGCTCGCGGCTAAGCCCGGCATGCCATTCCAACGGCGAGTGAATAATCGCGTTCGCGATACGTGACGTTTCAGTGGCGGCAGCTGCCAGCACCTTTGGCGATACCGGCAGCGCATAGTGTTTAGCCAGCCGATCCAGTAGCCACACTCGCCGTAATGACGACACGGCTGCCTCAAGTTCAGAAATTCGGGCTAAATGAACATCGATTTCCGCGCTGCGCGCTCGAAACATCGCTATATCGTTCGTGAATTCGACACGACGCGATGCAATCTCAGCCGCTTCCGGTGGCTGATTTTCGTCTGGGGCAACACCCAATGCATCCAAGAGCCGTTGCACCGACTTCGGCTTTTCTCTCAGTTCGTTTCTTGTTGCCGTCGCCAAACCCCTCAGCCCTTTAAGTTGGGCCGCATAATGAGCGGTTCGCTCCCGATCGTGCACCGAACCGTCCACGTACAATGTGATTTCACGTAACCGCGCTTCCCACTCCCCAAGTTGTTCATCCCATAATTCTTGTTCGACTAGCTTGTCGAACTCAGCCGTATAACGGTCGGCTTCATCCAAAAGAATTTCCGATAAGCTGCGCGACGGCTCGACACCGTCTACGTCCTGACCCTGGACAATTGCAGCACTGACAGTCAGAAGCACCGCAAGCGCCATCCAGCACCAGCGCCGCAGCATTCGGTGATTTCGGCACCTAGCCCGCATCTTGCGTTAGCATCCAATTAAGGAATTGAGAGATTGCATTAACCGGAATCGCTCCGAAGGAGCAGAACGGAGTCTCAACTACGCGTCCGTCGCCAATTTCGCACAATGCGCATAAGTGCGACCGGCTCAACAGCCATTGACGGACGGCGCACTAAAGCAGGAAAAAGACGATCACCAGCAGCAGTGGGACAGCAATCGGCTTCCATATTCCGAGCCAACGCTTTGCGGCCTCGATGCTGGTATTCGGCGGCACCAAACATGTTTTGCCGTCCTCAGTCCACAGCGGGCCATCGTATAAATATTTGAGATCGCCTTTTGGGATGGTCCAACCGTTGTCGAATTTTATGGCGCCACTGATGGGGATATGCAATAGTGGAAATCGAAAATTCTGGTCGTGACTCAACCATTGTTCCTTCGTCATCCGATACAGCCCATGCACCGGATGTGGATTTAGGAACCAAAAAAAGTATTGAAATAGCGCTTTTAGGGGCGGCATCGCGCGCCGACGAATTATCTTTTTGTCGGGCAGGAGCTCCCAACTCCGCCTGCATCGTTCCGTTTCCTTAACCAGATCCATCGACCCTCCTCACAACCCGATTCGTACTCGTAGCGCAGTCTAACCTACAGGCCAATTGTCCAATGGAGCCAACAATGAATCTTGTGCCTGTCATAGACGATAACCGCGTTTAAGCGGCCTAACACCATTGTAGCAAACACCGCAGAAATGCTCGCGATGACGGCCGTAATTGGCGGGCTTTGGCCATCGGCGGGCGACGGTGCCCGGCCCGATCGCTAGTTTATTGGGCTAGCATTGCCGTACAAAGGTTCGATAGCACACAAAAAACGGGTATAGTTATCAACACTCTAGAACCGATGCGAGGCTTACATGGCGGACCGAGACCTACCCAAACTGATCGCGGACCTACGCGATGAAATCGACCAATTGTCCGACGACGACGTCCGCGCCAAACAACGACTGACTCAGCTCGTTCAAAGCTTGGAGCAACGGCTTGCCGACCCAAGCAGCGCCGAACACGATAAATTAGTCGATAACGTGCAAGAAACGATTCGGCAGTTTGAAGTCGAGCACCCCCGCACCACAGGTGTTCTCAATCATATCATGATGACCCTGAGCAACATGGGCATATAAGCAAGTTTCGATTAACGTAACGCCTCTCGCAAAGCCTGCACCACGCGATCAAGCTGCGCCTCGTTGATCACCAATGGCGGAAGCAAGCGAATTACTGTCGGCCCGGCCGGCAACGCCAAGATTCCGAGTTCCAATAGGCGCACCAAATACGGTTGGGCACGCTCTTTAAGCTCGATACCGATCATCAATCCGATTTGGCGCACACTGCGAACGATTGGCGGCCACGGTATCGCAAATCGCTCGATAAAATAGTCTCCTAAATCGGCCGCGCGAATTGCAAGATTCTTGACTTCCATAAAATGAATTGCGGCCAACGCGGCACTACAGGCCAACGGATTACCGCCAAAGGTGCTGCCGTGTTGACCCGGCTTGACATCAATGCGCCCACCGCACAACACTGCGCCCATCGGCACGCCTCCCGCAATGGCTTTTGCCAGACATAATAAATCGGGTACCAACCCATAATGCTCACAGGCAAACATCTTACCGGTTCGGCAAAATCCGGTTTGAATCTCGTCGATAATGAGAAGGACCCGACGTTCCTTACAAAGATTTTGTACGTTCTGAAAATAGTCCGGCCCCGGTATCCGAACCCCGCCCTCGCCTTGCACCGGCTCTAGAATGATTGCCGCAGTATTTTCATTAACGGCGTTGCTGAGTTTTTCGAAATCGTTAAACGGAACAAATTCAAAGCCCGGCACCACAGGCTGAAACGGTTCGCGGTATTCCTTCTTGAAAGTCGCACTTAATGCCCCCATTGTGCGCCCGTGAAACCCTCGTGTCGCACACACGAATCGGCTGCGACCGCCACCCGCAAGCCGCGCAAATTTTATAGCCGCTTCGATACTTTCGGCCCCCGAATTACAAAGGAAAACGCGATCCAGCCCGGGCGGAGCCATTTGAACGAGCTTTTCGACGAGTTGGGCGCGAACATCGTTAAAAAAGACGTTAGCACAAGTCAGTAAAGTTTGTGCTTGGTGACTGATGGCCGCGGCGACATCGGAGTTTGCATGTCCCACGTTTGCCACGCCGATTCCAGCACTGCAGTCGATATATTCGTTGCCTAGATCATCCCACAACAGAGCACCACTGCCTCTTACCAAGGTGATGTTGCGGCGCGGGTAAATATTCAATTCGTAAAGTTCATTTATCTCCTGATAGTTCATGCTGGCAGGCCCCTAAATACTGCTGACAAAAAACGTTGCTACCGATCAACCCTAATGTAAGTGCCGTGGCCCTGCATAGCTTGTTGGAGTGGCTGCGCAACCCGGCCATCCGCAAGGATGACTTCGACCGGATCACCGTCGAACAACTTTCGCAATGCCATTAATTTCCGCTTAATGCGGCCACTGGACTGCTGTTCGCGGTCAATAAGATCGACCCGACCGAGCGTTGGTATTACCGTCTCGGGGTCACTGGGGTCATCAAGAAACCCCGGGGCCTCGATCAGTTGGATAATTCGTCGTGCGCGTAAGGTCGCGTGTAGAGCCGCCACAATATCGTCATTTTCGGAATTCAGAGCCACCCCGTCCTCACCCAATACCGGGATGGTAAGCACGATCGTATAACCTTGCGCCAACAGTGACTGTAGTAGCGACCCGTTTACCTGCGTCGGCTTCCCGGACAAGTCTCTCTTTATCAGTACTTTGTCCGCTTGGCGCACTCGTATTCCGCGGTTCTGGCGGCCCCTCACGACGGCACCATCCAATCCCGATAAGCTCAGTGCGTTTACGCCCTGGCGTTGGCACAACTCGACGAATCTCTGACTGCGTAGTCCCGCATAGGTCATCATGATGGCGTCCATCATCGACCGATCCGTTAACACGCTGCTATATCCGGACACCGACGTCACTACTTCGGTCGCCACCGACAACTTCTCGGCCACTTCATCTCGGATAGCATTGGCGCCAAGAACAACGATGGACGGAAGATTCAACAGGGCTAAGTCGGCCGCAATGCCCTCTAAATTGATTGCGGTTCCACCGCCAACCTTAATCAGATACACGAACTCTCCTTACCTTGACAATCTTCATAAGCGCAGCACAGTACCGTTATCGATCGGCCGCCACGCACTACATGCCGTATATTGTTGTGAGCACACGATATCGAACCCCGGCTCGCTACAGCGATAAAGCTGAAAGTAATCAGGGTCTTCGCCGAACTGAGTCGCAACGTAGATGGATTCGGAACTTGACATGATGAAATTTAACGCTCTTACATAGCGCGACCGTTTAGCAATCACGTCGACGGCTTTATTCAACCCCAACAACATGTCTCCGTGATCGAAACGTTTGACGTAGTTGAATATCTTTTCCGCACCGATTCGCCCCTGTTCACGAATACGCACTCCACGCAGCTCGCCGTTAAAAATAAACACGTACTCGCCATCGAAAAACGGCATGTTGTTCTCGACACAGATTCCTTCGTCGCGGAACGCGCTTCGGGCGTGGGCCAGCAATACCGTCGCGTCGCCAAATCGTGACAGATCATCCTCCCAAATAGGGCGAATATTGTGATAAGTGTGCCATTTCCCTGCCTCGATCCAGGCGCATCCCCAGCCGTGGCCTTGGTACTCCTTACTAGTTTCTGCGATGCGGGCGAGCGCAACAAGGTGGTCCGACAATGCAAATGGCGGGCCGGCCGACCTGACGCAAAGCAAACGGCACATCTGGAGTGTGGCTAGCGCGGATGGTTCATAAAGAGACAGAGCTAAATCGGGTGCAACCCGGGAAACTCGAGCCCGGCGGTTTCTGTAATTTTATGCATTATATTGAATGCCTGAATTGCCTGACCCGCAGCACCTTTCATCAAGTTATCGATCGCACTAATTACGATGACCCGATTACTATCGGTATCGCGTTCGAAACCGATATCGCAGTAATTACTGCCGCTCAACAATTTCGGCTCTGGATAGCGATGTATCCCAGACCGATCTTTGACAATACGGATGAATGGCTCGTGTTTATAACAGTCCCGGTACCACCCCCATATTTCTTTTTCGGACAAATCCTTGCCCATAAAAACATGGCAGGTCGCCAAGATACCACGCACCATCTCAATGGACGTGGCGGAGAAATACACGCGATCTGCTGCAAGCGCCTGTTTGATTTCGGCTATGTGGCGATGCCCAGACGGTTTATAGGATCGCACCGCACCGCTGCGTTCCGGATGATGGCTAGCGTCGCTTGCGGCATTCCCAGCCTCGCTGGAGCCGGCTTTGACCTCGATCACAACTTGTTCGACGAGGCCACTGCGGTACAAAGGCCGAAGGCCTAATATAGCCGCCGTCGCATTACATCCAGCGCCGGCGACGTAGCGGGCCGTGATTAGTTCGTCGCGGCTAATCTCAGGAATGCCGTATACAAATTGCGGCAACCATTCTGGACACACATGCTCGCGGCCATACCACTTTTTATAGGCCTCACCATCGCTCAACCGAAAATCACCGCTTAAGTCGATAATACTCTCGGCCAAGTTCGCGAATTCGCCGATGCGACGCATCGCCTCACCATGCGGAAGGCACAAAAATAATACGTCACAGTGGCCAAGATCACCAATTGTGCAATATTTGAGATCAACGACCTTGCGTAGGTTCGGGTGTGTACGGCTCACCGGTTTGCCCGCAAACCGCTCGGATGTTACTTGCTGCACGGTTGCTGCCGGGTGACGGTGCAGCAACCGTAACAATTCCCCGCCGGAGTACCCAGAACCCCCAACTATCGAAACGCCGATCACTGCGACGCGACCGCCGCTACATAGTCCGCTACTTTCTGAGGAATATTGACCCCGGTAGTGTCGATGCTGTTGCGAAACTCCATCGTATAGTTCACTTCATTGACGAGTAATCGACCTTCTGCCTCAAGAAGATCGACCGCAAGGACCCCCCCACCCACCGCCTGCGCAGCGCCGAGCGATAGCTCGCAGATTTCGGTATCGAGCGGGCAATTACTGGCCACGGCACCCCGTGCAGTATTGGTGATCCAATGCTCGGACGTGCGATAAATCGCCGCGATACATTCGTCTCCGACTACGAAACTGCGAATGTCCCTGCCACGCTTTTCCATATATTTCTGAATAAAAAAAATCGAATGGTGGTAACTGCCGAGGATGGCTTTGTGCTCAAGAATTGATTCCGCCGCATCGCGGTCATTAACTTTTGACAACAATCGACCCCAGGAACCCACTGCTGGCTTTAGCACCACTGGGTAGCCGATCTCTTCAATCGCGCGTAGCGCAGACTTTTCCGTAAATGCAATCCGAACATCGGGTTGAGGTATTCCATGTTCTTTCAGTGCGACCGCAGTCAGCAACTTATCGCCGCAAATTCGAGCGACCTCGGAATTATTTACGCACCGAATGCCGACACTTTCCAGAAACCGCAGCCCGTGTACCGCGCGCGAGTGATTAATACAGCGTTCCAACACGACGTCGACGTCGATCCGACTATGCAGATCAAACACCAATTGGCGATCGTCCAACAATACCAACTCGACATCATTTATCGTTTCGAATGCGTCGATCAGGAGCTTCTCTTCTTTGCGAATGAGTGAGTGCAGAAAACCCACTCTCATTCGCCCCAATCCTCCTCAGCTTCCGGCGCCTCACCAAGAGTCATCGGGTCGGTCGTCAACACTTCCAATTCGCTCCCACAGTCACCGCACTCGATTAATTCACCGCGCACCGTGCCTGCGCCAAGAGGCACCTCCGTACCACATACCGGACACTCTGCCATCGCTTCAACCTCCACGCGCTTATAAAGACGGCATAATAGCGTCGTGGTTGGCTCTTCATCAATAAGTGATATCGCCCCGTTCCAACTCCGGGCGATGCGAAGGTACAATTAAAGCCATAATCGTGGGATGCGTCGCAGGAAATCGTTAAAATTGAGTAAGATCTATATTCTTCATGAAAATCCCCAGTGGATCGGACCGCTACGCGTGGCCCTGCAGAGCGTCGCCGTACCATTTGAATTCTGGGACGTTTCCGCCGGTTGCGTGGACTTCGGTGCCACCCCGCCGCGCGGCGTGTTTTACAGCCGTATGAGCGCCTCGGCGCACAACCGAGGCCACGACGATGCGGCTAGCTATGCGGCAGCGCTACTGGCATGGCTGGAAAGCCATAATCGGCGGGTCATAAATGGTCTGCGCGGCCTCGATCTTGAACTCAGCAAAGCGCGTCAATACGGCGCTCTGATGGCCGCCGGTGTGCGTGTGCCGTTGACTCGGGTTGCGGTGGGCCGCGAGGCCGTCGCTGCGGCCGCAGACGATATGACGTTTCCGGTTGTGCTGAAACCTAATCGGGGCGGCAAAGGACTGGGCGTTCAAAAAATCGATTCCGCACGAGCATTACAACACATCAGTAAAAGTGGCGATTACGACGCCGGACCCGATGGGGCGGTGCTTATACAACAATACATAGAATCCGCCGACGGCTATATCGTGCGTAACGAGTATATCGGTGGGAAACTGCTGTATTCGGTTCGCGTCGACACCTCCACCGGTTTTGAATTGTGTCCGGCAGATGCCTGCGCCATCGACGAAGCTGGTCGACTGGTTAGACCCGCCGTTCGCGAGCAATTCGAAATCCTCACCGATTTTCGTCCGCCCGATGACGATGCGTATCTTCAAGTGTTAGCCAAGTACAACATTGATATCGCCGGCATCGAACTCATTCTCGACCGTGACGGCACTACTTACACCTACGACATCAACGTTAATACTAATTTCAACAGCGACGCCGAATCGCGCGCGGGACTGGATAAGTCGCATGGTGGCGGTATGTTGGCCATTGCGCAGTATCTTCGTCACGAGCTGCAGCACCTAACGGACTAGGATTCCAGCGCTTCGCGCACGCAATGCTGGAAGAAAATCGTGCCCCCTTCACGGCTTGGAGACATTTGTCCGGTTTGGTATGTCCCGGCTGCGAGATTCTCCTGCACACGAGTGCATATCGCGAGGTCCTCGCCCATTACTTGATTGGACGCCGCCACTACGTCATCACATTCCGCCCCGGTCGCTGTAGCGGGGAACCAAAACCAGCGTTGCATGCGTGTGCGCTCTGCGCCCAGAGGCGTGACGCGCTCCAAGTTGAAACCATAATCAGAAAAATGCAGTAACAACCCTGGAAACTTGTAGACCCACAAACCGTTGCTCATTGCGCGATATTCCGTTTCTTTGTAAACCACGTTAAAGGCAATAAACCGGCCGTTTTCGTATGTACTGATCTTGGTACGCTCCGGCAGCAACGCTCGCGTCAGCGCTGGGTGAACTGAACCTAGGTGGTATCCCTCGGCGGAATTATCACTATAGGATTTCCAATTCACTTCACCTTCACTCACGACTTCGCTATGAAAAACCATGTCGTCGACCTGTGGATACGCCTGCGCGAGCGGAACAATTTCACCGAGCCATTGCTCAAGATCGGTACCGCGATCTTCCAAACACACAAAGACGATACTGTTCCAAATTTGCACCGCAACTGGAAGCAGACTCATAGCATACGGGTTCACCGCCGCATCACGCACAAAACCGGGGGTTTTTTGAAGAGCGCCATCCAGGCCGTAGGTCCAACCGTGGTAGGGGCAACGCAATAGATCGCAGTGGCCGAACGATCCGCTGATGACAGGGCCCGCGCGATGCCGGCAAAAATTGTGGAACCCACGCAACACACCGTTGCAGTCACGCACCACAAAAACCGGCCACCCAGCCACCCTTCCCGCCACGAAACAACCGGGATTCGCAACTTGATCCGCGCGCGCGAAGACCGACCAATTGCGGGCGAATATGAGCTGCTGCTCGCGGGCATATACATGCGGGTCGGTATACCAGGCTGCCGGGAGGGTTTCCACCGTTTCCGTCATAATCAATCTACCGGTGAGTTTCCTATGGCGTCAGTGGCTCAGTCACTCGACATAATTCGACTATATATAGGCTGATACGAGTTTAATGGTCAATTGATATGAACTACGGCGCACTCGCTGTGTATCAAATCCATGCCTGGACTGGGTCCCCAGACTTTTAATGAGGCGCATTCATCGTTTAGTATGAGCCGCCGGAGCACGTTCCAGGATAGTCAAGGCGTTCCGGGCGCGTGCGTCGTCGGACAGGACCAAAAACTCCGGTACGCATATTTGATAGAACGGAGGACCTCCATGAAGTTCAGAACCTACGGCTACGCGGGCGCACTCCTGGCGTTGTCTTCGTTACCGGCCGAAACGCTGGCGGCAACCGTTAGGGTAGGTGTCGTGCTGACATACACCGGCGGTGCCGCGCAGCTCGGCCAACAGATTGATCGCGGCATGAATTTGTATATTAAACAGCATGGCTCAGAACTCGGTGAGCATAACATTGAACTTATCAAACGCGACTCAAAACGACCCGGTGGCGATATCGCCAAAACCGCTGTCCAAGAACTCATTACCCGGGACCAGGTCGATCTCCTAACCGGTTTCGTATTTTCACCGAATGCGATGGCCAGTGCGCCGTTGGTTACTCGAGGCCAAGTGCCGATGGTGATCATGAATGCAGGGACGGCGTGGATTCCGAGTCTGTCGCCCTACATCGTCCGAGTATCGTTTACGATGTGGCAATTTGGTCACCCTATGGGCGGCTATGCCTACGATTCGTTGGACTGTAAATCCGCCGCGAGCGGATATACGGACTACCCGCCTGGTAAAGACAGTGTCGCGGCATTTAAGCATGGGTTCGAGCGCGCCGGCGGCGAACTCGTAGACTCAATTCCGATGGGGAGTCCGCGCGAAGTTCCGGACTTTACGCCTTTTTTCCAACGGGTCAAAGACGCCAAACCGGACTGTTTCTATGTGTTTGTCCCGGGCGGTAACCATTCAACCGCTGTAGTAAAAACATTTGCGGATCTCGGTATGAAGCAAGCTGGAATTCGCTTGATTGGCCCAGGTGATATTACCCAAGATACGAAGTTGCAATCGATGGGTGAAGACGCCGTCGGACTAGTCACAATGCACCATTACTCCGCGGACTACGAGACCCCGGAAAACAAGGCATTCGTACAAGCCTGGAAGGCCGAATACGGAGCCGACACAACACCAGACTTTATGGGGGTAGCGGGTTGGGATGGGATGGCCGCCATATTTCATGTCATTCGATCACAGAATGGCAAGATCGATGCGGATGGTGCGATACAGGCGCTGCGCGGCTGGAAATTCAACAGCCCGCGCGGGCCCATCCTGATCGACCCCGATACGCGCGATATTGTTCAGGATGTGCATATACATAAAGTTGTGAAATCGGGAGACCGTCTTGCAATTCAGGTCGTAGGAACTATTCCCCAGGTCAAAGACCCGTGTAAAGCCCTCAGTCTCGGTAAATGTGCTAACTAATTTGCGGTTCCATCTTAACCCGCATATGGCACGAGACCGTTCGGAAGATCACTTCAGTTATTGATTAGGCAAATAACAAAGCAACACTTGAAAGGAACACTTTGACTCTCACAAACACTGTCCGGTTTTTGGCTGAACTCGCATGCAATATGCGGACTAGCTTGGTCGATCCGGCCGCTTTTCTGCACTGACGGCGCCGACCACTCGCACGAAGGAGTGGTTTAGCTCGAAACATGTCCGAATTTCTTAATGTCGTAATTAGCATCGTCTTTGACGGACTCGCCTATGCAATGATTTTATTTATCATCTCAGTGGGTCTTTCGGTCACGATGGGTTTGATGGGATTTGTCAACCTAGCCCATGGCGTGTTTGCTATGGCCGGTGGCTACGCTACCGTCGCCATCATGTCCCAGTTGGGCATTGGGTTTCTCCCCGCGTTACTGTGCGCGGGCGTCGCGATCGGGGTTGCCAGTCTCGTTCTGGAACAGACGCTCTACGCACCACTCTATAAAGCCGGCGAGCTTGATCAACTGCTACTCAGCATCGGATTGGTGTTTATGGCCAGCGGCGCATTCACATATTTCTTCGGACCGGATCCGATATCTGTGCAGATACCCGATTATTTGCACGGGCAAATTGATCTTGGCGTCCGGAGCTTTCCTACCTATCGTGTTTTTATGATTGCCGTTGGCATAGCGATGGCTCTCGGGTTATGGATAAGCCTCGAACGCACGTTGATAGGGGCCCGAATCCGTGCCGCTGTCGATAATCGGCCAATGGCCGAAGCGGTCGGCATCAATGTGAACCGCCTCTTCAAATTAACATTTGCGTTGGGTAGCGGAATTGCCGCAATCGGTGGTGGCCTGGCGATCGATATCCTCGGCTTAACTCCGAATTTTGCAATTCAGTACCTTGTACTGTTTCTGATTGTCGTCGCAGTGGGTGGTCTCGGCACGATTCGCGGTACATTCGTTGCCGCACTGGCACTCGGAATCATCGACAACGCCGGCAAGTACCTATGGCCGGAGGGCGGCGCGTTTTTTATTTACGCCGTCGCCATCGCGATTCTACTGTGGCGCCCGTCGGGACTATTCGGTCGGACTGACTAGTATGCCAAGTCTGGTTGGATCGCACACGCGTCGGCAGCAAATGCAGCCAACACAGAATAACCAGCACCCCAGCCGACGCCACCGCTGGCACCTTGCGGAAGCATTACCATGGGTAATCGCGGTCGGTGCGTATTTTGTGTTTCCGGATTACTTGGCGTTCGGCACGCAAATACTGATCACAATTATTTTCGCGATATCATTGGATCTAATACTCGGCTATGCCGGCATCGTCACATTGGGCCACGCCGCGTATTTCGGCACTGGTGCCTATGCTGCAGGAATGTTATCGGCGCACCTCGGCTGGAACGAACCCATCTCGGGACTCGTGCTAGCCGGCACGGCGGCGGCCGTAATGGGCTGGATATCGGGCCTCGTCCTACTTCGCTACCGCGGCCTCGCGCTAATTATGCTGACGCTGGCGACCGCAATTCTCTTGTACGAGCTTGCCAATACGTTCGAAGATATCACCGGTGGATTCGACGGCTTGTTAGGGATACACATCAGCCCGCTATTGGGTAAGTTTGATAACGACTTGTGGGGCCACAATTACTATTGGTATACGCTCACGGTGTTGGTTATCGTTTTCTTGGCGGCCCGCCGCGTCGTGTTCTCGCCATTTGGACGTTCTTTGATCGGTATCCGCGACAACGTACAAAGAATGCACGCTATCGGCACGCCGGTGTACCGACGACTGGTGACGATCTATACCATATCCGCAGGGCTGGCAGGCATAGCGGGAGGCTTGTTCGCACAGTCGAACGCCTTCGTCACGCTCGATGTGTTGGGCTTCGCCCGCTCGGGCACGATACTGGTCATACTGATATTAGGGGGCACTGGCAGGCTATACGGCGCATTCGTCGGTGCCGTAGTGTACATGGTCGTAGAGGATGAACTCACCAAATTGAGCCCCGAGTTTTGGGAGTTCGGGGTCGGGCTGGTTTTGGTACTGGTGGTACTATTCGCACGCCGCGGACTGCTGGGATTTATTACGGACATGAACGAACTCATGCACAAGGCGCGGTCGTGAGTTCCACGGCATTACAGACTTCCGGACTAGATAAGAATTTCGGTGCACTCCGGATCGCTCGGAATATCAATTTCGAACTGCAACGCGGCGCCCGCCACGCGTTGATCGGCCCTAACGGTGCGGGCAAAACGACACTTCTTAATCTAATCACCGGCGTCCTGCGACCCAGTGCCGGACGGATTCAATTGCTCGGTACCGACATCACGGGCATGGGTCAGTCCAAGCGTACTCGGCTTGGACTAGTCCGCACATTCCAAATTAACCAACTCTTTAAGGGTCTTTCGGTGTTGGACAACGTCTGCCTCGCGATCGCCGAGCGCACCGGCGTTGCCAGCTCGTTACTCGTCCCGTTAGGCCACCACCACCAGGTGATCGACGAAGCGATGCACTTATTACACATGCTTCGACTCGATGGCGACGCCATGCAACTTGTCAATCAGTTACCTTACGGGCGGCAACGCCTCCTCGAAATTGTCATTGCGCTTGGGCAAAATCCCCAGGTACTACTGCTGGATGAACCCGCCGCCGGCGTACCGTCCGCCGAAAGTCAGCTTATCCTTGAAGTTATAGACTCGTTGAGCGATGACATTGCGATATTGATCATCGAGCACGATATGGAGATCGTATTTCGATTTGCGAAACGCATCACCGTTATGATGACCGGCGCAATATTGACGGAAGGCACTCCCAATGAAATCGCTGCGGACGATCGCGTACGGGCGATATATCTGGGCGATTACTAAACATGAGCAGCCAAGCGGACCAGCTTCGGCTAAACAACGTTTACGCTGGATACGACGCGACCGTAATTCTCAAAGACGTGACGCTACGTATCGGTCACGGCGAAGCGGTTAGCATCATCGGCCGCAATGGAGTTGGCAAATCCACGCTGCTAAAAACAATCCTCGGCCAAACGACATTGCACGACGGAGCGATATATATTGGCAACACCGACATTACGGCTTGTGCGACCTACCGACGTGTTTGGCATGGTCTTGGTTATATACCACAGGAGCGTGAGATATTTCCGTCACTATCCGTGCAAGAGAATCTTACCGTAGTGTCGAATTACCGACAACGCATATCCGTCAGTCGAATATACGAACTCTTTCCCCTCCTTTACGAACGCCGTAGCCATATGGGTAATCAACTATCCGGTGGCGAACAGCAAATGTTGGCTATCGGTCGCGCCTTGTTGGGCAACCCATCGGTTTTACTAATGGATGAACCGTCCGAGGGCTTGGCTCCGGTCATCGTCGATGAATTGCAATCAACAATGCGGACGTTGCGCGAACAAGAATCGCTGGCGATTATATTAGTGGAGCAAAATAGTCGAGTTGCGTTGGATTTCGCGGAGCGCTGTATCGTCATGAATCGCGGGCAAATTGTACGGGACGGACCCAGCGTGGAGCTTAGATCCAACGTCGAGCTACTCGACCGATTGGTGGGCATTGATATCGCTTCCGATACGCAGGGTCTAGAATAGCCGCACCGGCGGACGGGCGGATACCACAACGCACAATTGTCGGTTTATAGTTGCCACTCTGGCCAGTCACACCTAAAGGAGCGATCGATGACCAGCCGCCAAAAACATCAGTATTGCAATGTTCGCCCTCACGTCGTCGGTAGGTGCTGACGGCGGGGGCTTTTCCAGCGGAACCAATCAAGACGACCAGTATTCCAGCGCGGTCGAAGCAATCGAGTCGGAGAATTACGCACGCGGGGTACGCATGCTACGCAAATTGGTAAACAAAAAACCCAATAATGCCGATGCCTGGAACTATCTCGGTTACGGCTAACGTAATCTGGAGAAATACGGCGAATCGCTTTACGCCTATCAAAAGGCGCCGACCGTCGACGCTGAACATCTCGGCACCAACAAGTATCTTGGCGAACTCTATTCACGTACCGGCGAAATAAACAAAGCGCAAGGGCACTTGCAAAAACTCGCCGAACTCTGTCCGACGGGCTGCGAAGAATACGAGAATTTGAAAATCGCGATCGACGCACATATGTCAAGTTAGACCGATACTTTGCCCACCAATAGGAGCGGCTATCCCGCTAGCCCTCAGCGGTCGTTGGGTCGAGTTCAATCGGGTTAGCCAATACACCGATCCCGGTGATATCCACCTCGACCCGGTCACCCGGTTTCATGAAGATTTGCGGATCGCGTTTGAATCCCACCCCACCCGGCGTTCCGGTAACGATGACATCACCCGGCGCTAATGGCGTGAATGTGGAAATGTAGGAGATTAGTACCGGAATAGTAAAAATCAGCATATCGGTGCCTGCCTGTTGCAGGACCTGGCCATTCAGTCGTGTCGTTAACGTCAAATGTGTCGGATCGGGGATCTCATCGGACGTAACCATCCATGGGCCGAATCCACCAGTGTGCGGAAAATTCTTGCCCGGCGTAAACTGACTGGTGTGGCGTTGCCAATCCCGTACCGACCCGTCGTTATAACAGGAATAGCCGGCTATATACTCCATCGCTTGCGATTCGCGGATATAGCGCCCTGCCTTACCGATGATCACAGCCAATTCGCCTTCGTAATCGAGTTGAACCGAATCTCGCGGCAACCAAATTGGCGATTCATGTCCGACCTGGGTATTGGCGAATCGTGTGAATAATGTGGGGTGTTCAACTTCCGGACGCCCAGTCTCTTTACGATGACTTTCGTAATTGAGGCCAACACAGATGATCTTATCGGGATTCGTGATGGGCGGAAGTAGAGTGATATCTGTCAACGCAATTCCCGGTGAGTCGGTCACCTCAACAGCGGTCCGGAGAGCGTCATATTCGTCGTTCTCGATAATTCCGCGCAAACTACGCCGATAACCACCGACAGAAGCGCTCATATCCACGACGCGGTCGGATACGATCGCACCGATGCTGCGCCGACCATCGTATTCATAGGTTGCTAGTTTCATTTAATTCTCCCGGTACCCGTTTGAGGCGATATTGCGGACGCAGCAATCCCGGCCGAACATATCCCAACGCAAGGCTCCGGGCAATCCCATCATTCAAGCTGGTAAGGCAGTGTCAGCGCCGACCAGGGGTGCACCATGGCACTAACGGTAAACATCTAGCTTTCAGTATCGATTGATATCCGCATGTGCATGTTCGACAATGTCCATTTTCGCCCACATTGGAGCCAGATAGCGAGATGACCGATACCGTTAAGTATCTGCTGGATGAGTCGAATATCCCCACGGCGTGGTACAACATTCAGGCCGATCTGCCAGAGCCATTGCCCCCGGTCTTACACCCGGGGACACTCAACCCGATAGGACCGGACGATCTAGCACCGTTATTCCCGATGGAGTTAATCGGCCAGGAAGTCAGCACTGAACGATACATCGATATTCCGCGACCGGTGCGCGACGTCTACCGCCTGTGGCGGCCAACGCCTTTGTATCGGGCCCGGCGCCTCGAAGAAGCACTGCAGACACCGGCGCGCATTTACTATAAGTACGAGGGCGTGAGCCCCACGGGCAGCCACAAACCCAACACAGCCGTTGCCCAAGCGTTTTATAACAAAGAGGCCGGAATCGACCGACTGACGACTGAAACCGGCGCTGGTCAGTGGGGGTCGTCGCTGGCCTACGCCGGTACACTGTTCGGTCTTGAAGTTAAAGTTTTTATGGTGAAAGTCAGCTTCCAACAAAAACCGTATCGCAAAGCGATGATGGAAGTCTATGGTGCGACCTGCACGGCGAGTCCTAGCGAAGAGACCGCCGCCGGCCGTGCCATTCTCGAACAGAACCCGGAAAGTACCGGCAGCCTAGGCATCGCGATCAGCGAAGCCGTGGAGCAAGCCGCACAACGTGAAGACACGAACTACGCGTTGGGCAGCGTACTCAATCATGTGCTCATGCACCAAACGGTTATCGGCCAGGAAGCCGAGGAACAACTCGGCCTTGCGGAAGATTACCCGGATATCGTAATCGGCTGCACCGGTGGTGGCAGCAATTTTTCGGGACTGGCGCTGCCGTTTATAGGAAATCAATTACGTGGCGGCAAATCGGTTCGCGTTATCGCGGTGGAACCGGCAGCGTGCCCGACACTAACGAAGGGCAAATACGCCTACGATTTCGGCGACACTGCCAAGCAGACGCCACTGACAAAGATGCACACCCTGGGATCGGCATTCGTGCCATCGGGATTCCACGCCGGTGGGTTGCGTTATCACGGCATGGCGCCGATTGTAAGCCACGCGCAAGAACTCGGATTGATTGAATCGCGCGCCTATCTCCAAACCGAATGTTTTGAAGCCGGGGTCTTATTCAGCCGCACCGAAAGTATCGTGCCGGCACCGGAAGCGACCCATGCCGTCAAAGCCGCTATCGATGAGGCAGAGCGCTGCAAACAAGAAGGAAAATCAGAAACGATCCTGTTTAATCTGTGTGGGCACGGCCATTTTGATATGCAGGCCTACTCGGACTACTTTGCCGGTAATCTGAATGATCGGGCCTACGATCAACAGGAATTGGCGATGGCGCTAGCCGGATTACCACCGGTGGCAACCGGTTAGTCCGACGGTCTTATGCAGGGGCCGGGCTAGCCGCCCTTTAGGGGCGGCATGATGGACAATTTATCGTCCTCCGCTAGGCGGTAATCCGCGCGATCCGCACTGGGCACAAGCTGACCGTTGACCGCCATCAAGTACGCGCCATCGAGCGGCATGCCTAATTGCTTTAATACGTCGATCGGTGTAGTTCCGTCGCCGACTTCCAACTCGGCCACATTACGGTCGCTGCCTGGCGGCAAGTATTCGCTTAATAAGCCGGTCGTGCGCACCTTGATTTTCATCTGCCGGCCGACCAAGCGCGGATCATGCCGCGCGGGTGGCGCCGACTAGCGGCGACGTATCCCCTTGAGTACGGCCGAGATAAGCGCTCATGGCTTGATGCGGATCGCGTAGCAATTCTCGCTTCCAGTGTCCAAGCTTGACCCGGGTTTGGATTAGACCGCGCAAAACGCCAACGTGCTGGGTTAGTCCGATCGCCAACGCGCCCACCAAGATATCGCCGTCAAACTCTAGCCGCAGGTATTTAAAATGCTTCTTGTCTAATACGGTCGCACGCTCTCCGTTTTCGATACCGTCCCACAAACCAAACGAACTTGTGATCAACCCCAGCGTATTGAGCACGTTCATTGACAAACTGCCGTCAAATCGATTCGACCGCCCGGCCATATTGGCAGCGGCGATACGCGCATGCTCGCTAGCAGTGGGTTGAATCGCATGAATCTCGGATTGGCCAGTGGAAAAATCCGGGCCCTGCGCCACATCTCCGGCGGCATAGACGTCGGCAACATTGGATTGCAGATGATCATCCACGATGACACCGAGGTCGGTATTGATGCCGCTACCTTCTAAGAACCCGACGTTTGGCGCAACGCCGGTTGCACATACCACAAGATCGGCTGCGACCGGCTCGCCCCCGCCGATATTGATGCGCAGACCAACCTCACCATTGTCGATGCTTTCGACACGGGTTCCGATAAGCACCCGAACACCTTTCTGTTCGCACCAACGTCTAATCATTTCCGCGCCAGCATCGTCCATCATGCGTGCGAGCATGCGATCGGCCATCTCGATTACGGTCAATTCTACGTTACGTGCTGCCAACGCCTCGAGCACAATACAGCCGATAAACCCGGCTCCCATCAATACGACTTTGGCGCCCGGCTTAGCGCGCTCGGCGATTCGGCGCGCATCGGCCAGGGTCCAGCAATTTTCGATACCAGGAAGATCCATGCCTGCGATCGGTGGCCGTGACGCATGGGATCCGGTAGCGATGAGCAACTTGTCGTACGATAACGCATCGCCACCCTCCAGCGTCACGTTTTTAGCACCGGTATCAACCGCAGTAACTCGGCCTTTTAGGACTCGAATACCGTGAGCCGCATAATGATCGGCGCCGTGGCGCAAATGAGTTCCATCTTCGCCGATGTTTTCAGCGAGCAAATACGGTAAGGCCATGCGCGAATACGGCGTTTCGTCCTCATCGCCGATCACGATGATACTGTCATCGGAATCGAGCCTGCGGAGCGTCTCCGCCGCAATCACTCCTGCGGGCCCCGCACCGATAATGATGTGGTTCATACTTTTGTCCAATCAATAACTGGTTAATCTTATCTCAACTAAGATCCAATCTTTGCAGGGTCTCCTTGGTAGGTACCCCATCCGCCGTCCAGCCGCGCGCCTCGTAATATTCCGGGAGCATCATATCGAGCTGATTGACTTTACCTTTGGCGGTGCCCGATGGTGCGGGTACCTCCAGTAAGCGCTTGGGCAGCGTATCGTCATCCTTCGAAAGCCCCGCCGCAAGATTAAACTGTCGCTCCAGGTTCCAAATTCGTTCGCCCGTAGCCGCTAGTCGCTCTACGCTCCAATCGCCCTCACAGGCCGCATCGATTTGCTGCTGAAATTCTTCGACACCCCACGCCGCTGTAGTGAACAGGCACAAACCCGTCGAATCCACCACCGCGGTGCGATCCTGGGATTCCTTGCACGGCACCGCCTTACCCTTGCCGGTTTGGTCTTCCATGTCCTCCGCGAATGTATCGTGCTTTAAGTGGCACGCTCCCCGGTTGCTGGTAGCGTAACCCAAGCCCATTCCTTGCAACGCACGCGAATCGTAGCCCGCGAATTCCTGGCCTTTAACGCCCATGAATAATTCCGGGTGGCCATATTTCTCGCATAGACGTTTCGAGCCCAGACCAAGAATTTGACCGAATCCTTCGAATTTGCCGGTCTTTTCGGCCATCACCGTCAACGCTTCGGCATTACCGAAATTAAGCGCCACACCATCGGTATCCTTATCGGAAATAACCCCCATTTCATAGAGTTCCATTGCCGCGGCTAATGTCACGCCGAATGATATCGGGTCCATTCCGTGCTCATTCATTAGATACCCTGCAAATGTCAATGCATCGATATCATCAACTCCCACCACCGGACCAAATGCGTACGCGGTTTCGTATTCCAAGCCTCCGGATGCGTGCCAGTATTCTTTGCGGTTGACAATCGTAAAATGCTCTTGATCGATGTGGGCGATCCGCCCACACGCGATGGTGCACCCGAAGCACGCTTTGTTGGTAATTAAATTGGTATGGCCGTGCTCGTTGGGGGTGGTCATCGCATTAGGGTCGATCTTGTCGTAACCGTCGAATTGTACTTCCTGAAAATTACGCGTCGGTAAGCCACCGAACTCCTGCATCGCGTCAATCATTGCGTTGGTGCCGAGTTCGGTCAATTCCCGTCGCCCCGCGTTATCCCATAGCAGCGCTTTGGTGTCCTTCACGGCCTGCATAAAACGCTGCGGATCATCGACGCGGACGCCGACGGAACCGTGCACGGCTACGGCTTTGAGGTTTTTCGAACCCATAACCGCACCAACGCCGGAACGTCCGGCTGCACGATGCAGATCGTTGACAATACACGCAAAACGGACGCCGTTTTCCCCTGCCACACCGATCGACGCCACTTTCAATAACGGATTTTGATGGCGTGATTTGAGCCACTCCTCGGTGTGCCACACTGTCGTGCCCCACAATTCATCGGCCGGCAGGATTTCAACGTTATCATTGTCGATATGCAGATAGACCGGCTGCGGCGACCTCCCTTGAACAATGAGCAGGTCGTATCCCGCAAACTTCAATTCGGCACCGAATTTGCCGCCCGAGTTAGAACAAGCGATCGCATTGGTCAGCGGCCCTTTGGTCACCACCGCGTATCGACCGCTGGTGGACGACATCGTACCGGTCAGTGGTCCGGTGGCGAAAATCAGGATATTGCCGGGATCCATCGCATCGGTTTTCGGATCCATACTTTCCATCAAATACTTTGTAGCGAGGCCGCGTTCACCGAGAAATTGTTGTGCCCACTCCATATTGAGCGGTTCAATCTCGGCACTACCCTTGGAAAGATCGACCCGGAGAATTTTACGTTGCCAACTCATTTTAAGTACTCCGCTGATTCTTCATTCAATTCTAAGCTGCCGGATGAGCCCGCACTGCGGATTCAAGCATGCGTTCGTAACCCGTCCAGTTCGCATCCACGTAAGTGATGGCGCCGGTCGGACAGGCTTCCGCGCACTGCGGATCACCGCCGCATAAATCGCATTTCGCAACTTTTCCGGAATCCGCGTTGTAGTTCACGGTCCCGAAGGGACAGGCGATCGTACAAACCTTGCAACCAACACAGGTATTGTCGTTTACCTCTTTCGCGCCGGTGTTCGGACTGATCGTAATGGCCTCCACTGGGCACGCATGCAAACACCACGCCTCGTCGCACTGTGTGCAGGTATAAGGGATTGCGCGGCGGCCGTGTTCAAATTCAAAAACTTTGATTCTTGATTTTGCGGGATTGAACACGCCCTCGTGCTCAAACGAACAAGCCAGCTCGCATTGCAAACAGCTCGTACACTTCTCCGGATTGATTAGTAGCGCCTTTTGCATCACCTGTCTCGCAGTTACATTGATTTAAGAAATTTAAATCCGCCCAACGATGGTTCGAAACGGCATTTACGCGCCGTTGTTCGCGGGCCGAATGATAAACTGTACTCTATTTATCGGCGACTGTGTAGGGCTCCGAGGATTACTTTAATTCACAATCTAACTCCAAATGCGCTCTCCCAATTCGGCTTTTTTTTGGTCCCAGTCAGCCTTGCTGAGCACGATGATCCCATACTCCTCGATGATATGGTTAAGAGCACCACTGCGTTGCTCCGAATAGTAAGTGAGGCGGCCGTCACCGCCCGTGGCGATAAGATCGTCGCCGAAATCAATACGCTCACACACCGCACGCGCGCCGCTGGGGCTCATGACGGTCAATACTTTGGCACCGCCATGGGTAATGCCGCGCA
Source organism: Gammaproteobacteria bacterium (assembly GCA_029862885.1). Classification (GTDB taxonomy): domain Bacteria; phylum Pseudomonadota; class Gammaproteobacteria; order Arenicellales; family JAOTWM01; genus JAOTWM01. Next base: position 10,408 of record JAOTWM010000005.1, on the reverse strand, counting down.
ACCCGTACAACGTCATTTAGGGTCGATCAATCCCGATTCGCCGCTACGATTCGGTTCCGGCCCGCCCGTTTTGCTGCATACATTGCGGCGTCGGCCTGCTTAACCAACACTTCTGCATCTTCGATGTCGCTATGCCCAGCAGCAACCAGTTCGGCCACCCCAAATGACGCCGTAATCGAAATATTCCCGTGATCATTATCGCGAAGTTGCAGACCAGCGATTTCCCGGTGATGGCGCTTAGCGATCTCCAAAGCCAACTCCTGGGTAGTCTCGGGCAGTAACAACACAAACTCCTCACCACCGTAACGCGCCAAAAGATCGCTGGAACGCAATCCGCGCTTAAGGGCTTCCGCAACTTGCACCAACATCCGGTCACCAACAGTGTGTCCGTAACGGTCGTTAATCTGCTTAAAATAATCAAGGTCCAGCATAATACAACTAACCGGATGATCATAACGTCGACAACGGTCCATTTCCTCACGCAATCGGCGCATGAGTAGGCGCCGATTTGCTACACCCGTTAGCGGATCGGTCAGACCGTGACGCTGCAAGCGCGCTTTGTTTACAGAATTTTGAATACACAGAGCCAGCGTGGACGCCAAATGCTCGAGCAGTTCGGTGGATGTATCTTCACTGAAATGGCTTTCGTGTCGGCTACCTTGGCAAAGACAGCCGACGCATGCTCCCGCCACATTCAGCGGCGCCAGTGCGACAGACTTCAGCACCTTCGATTGATTCGGGAACAGTCGTGTGTGGCGCGCATCATCAAACACGCCGAGCCACGGCTTAGTCTCGTCACGAATTATTTCCTGCAATTCATCCACGGATATAATCTCAAAACACGCGCCAATATCATGACGCCCATCTTTCTCATCAACGATATTAGCCACTTCATAGTCGATATTGATACACGCAACGGCAACCGCATCGACGCGAGAAAAAGCCCGCCGAAGGCCATGGGAAATCCCATGAATTAGCGCCGGTAACGATTCCGCGCCGACCGCATCGATCTCGAGTTGCCGAAATTCCGCCCAGATCGCTTCGTTATCGCGCACCTGTCGCTTTAGTCTGGAAAGCTCCCTGCGTAGCTGAATAATTTCCCGATCCACCCCCACCGACCCGACACTGCGACCGCTCGTCATTGGGATTGGGCTCGCCCGGTTAATTCACCAAGGCCGCCGAGACGACGAACAATTCGGAAACAAATCACTGTTTATTTCTATAGTAGCGTAGTGGTGATAAATATGAGCCTATAGTGAACCGCCGTCGATGTCAGACATACTGCGCGCTGGTGAGTGCTCAAATCTACGTCGCCACGCCGGACATCCTGAACATCAAAATTTTTTGCAGAATCTCTTATCAATTCATTACGAAGCAGGAGGAGTCAGATTCGGGCGACTCGCCAACCACTCCCTGGCGGCCTGCTCACCATTAAGGGCACGGCCTTCATTATGTGTCTTTATGAACTTGTAGATTTCGATACTGCGTACCTGCTCCACCATCCAGGCCTTGGATAACAATTCGGCATGATCAAATTGCACCCCGGTTTCATATATCCCACCCGCTGGTCGAGACCAAACGACTTTGCCATCGACTGTCATACTGGGCTGGCATACTGGCACGCGAAGACGAAGTGATGTACCCGGCTCGATGCGTCTCGCCGCCTGGAAGCAGAGCCCTCCTTGGCTGATATTTTGCATACAATAGGTTTCATCGTCGTCGGCCCCCCCGAGCAGTATTGGAATGTCGGTTGCATGACGGCGATATTGTCTCACGTCATCGGAATGGATCATTCTCGTGCTACCGGTTTTACCCGAAGTCAGTAACAGCTAAGCACCACAAAGGTCGTTACAAACTATAGACGATTGAATCACTACAGCCGCCACGCGCAGAGCGACAATTATGCCGTGTGATCGGCTCTCGACAACCGTTCATCGCCGGATCGGCCGATAACGCAAATGTTCGATATACCGGACCCGATTATTGACAATAATCGCTTCACAGCTACCAAGACTACGCCAGCATAGGGGATGCAGGGAACATATATTGCACCAAACACTTGGTGGCACATTATTCGCAACGACTCACACGGCGCCGAGCCGCAGCTAGCCGGCTTGTTTAGATCATATCGCCAGCACAAAGGCGGGCCGCCAATTTACTACGATACGAATCGGCAACAGCCAGAACATTCACTGCGGTATGCTTCCATGGTTCATTGGTGTAACTTACGGCACAACGCGATGGACAGTAGATTCCTACTGAATATCCGAAGTCGGACAATTCGCTGATAAACTCGGGCGTAGTGATTCCGTAGCGCTTACAATATCCATCCATCTCAACCTGTATGACCGGCGGATTACCTTTGCTCAGCATTTTCGCCGCACCCCGTAATGCCAGCGGCTCAGCGCCTTCAATATCGAATTTTGCCATGGTGAAATTTTCGTTTTCAAAATAATCGTCGAGCCGTACGGTGGTCACTTCGGCTCCACCGATTGAACGATCGGCAGCGCCACGGATTCGGCCGGTACTGTCGTCACCACTGAATCCAAATTCCCGGTTCCCATTTGACTCAGCCACGGCCGCAGCATGTACGGACACATTGTTCAAATTGTTGAGAGCCACGTTTTCACGCAGGCGCTGCAGCGGCACATAAGCGGGCTCAAAGGCGTGCACGTATCCGGCCGCACCGACCCTGGTCGTCGCCAGCAACGTATAGATTCCAATATTCGCACCCACATCGAGAAATCGATCTCCGGGACGAAGATATTGAACTACAAAAGACATTTCCCGGTATTCCGGTAGACCGGAAAAGTATAGGGCGGCGCTCGCGGAGTGGCTGTCCGCATAACATCGCAACCGTAATCCATGATAGCTCACATCCACCGGGCCACCGACGACCCGCTTCCACGCCTGCCAAGCGAAGTACCGTAGAATCGCCCGCGACCGCAGCCCGCGGTTGGCCGGATGCGTCCAAACTTGACGCACGGCGCTGGAAAGATGCACCACGTTATCGGCGACCCTGCTTAACGGCACGACCGAGGCCTCTGGGCGCTTCTAAGGCACGTCTATACGCCACGATGGATGCCGTAGCGAACTCGCCGTCAATTCATACGCCCACGCCGACACCACATTGAGCTTTGGATACTGCTGGAGCGAACCGAATCTTTTCAGTTGTTCCGTTAACCGTTCATAGCCCGGTAACAACGCCTGCGCCGCGGCAGAATCCAGCGCTTTGAGCGGATACACGATGCCGTGCTCCGTAAAATCTTGTACTGCATTTACATCGAGATCCACTAGACTATTCACCGCAACGCTATAGCTGTTTCCCAATCCTCTTCGCCGCCGGCCTAGCATGATCCAACTCGTCGGCCGAGCTTAATCCCGGCCCGCTGGCATTGTTTACGGGGTCTTTTCACGTTTCGGATCCCGATCGCTTGGCACCAACGCAGGCCTGAATCTATTCCTCGACCCCGGCACCGCCGAGATTCCACGCCGTAATCAAGCAACCGTTCCCGGCTTCGAGGCTCGGTAAAATGATAATTCGAATGCGTTTATAACACGATAGTTTTTTCTTTTTTGGCCTCGTGAATCTTGACAATAGCTGGGCCGTTGCGTACACGGTCATATATTCATGAGCAGGCACAAGGTGCGGCCGCTTTGGCGGCGACTCGCGGCCGGAGCGCGAGCAAGAATGACCGCATATCCGTTCGCCCGGGATTGACCGAAGGACGTCTAGGAAAACCAAACCATGATCAGCAATGAGCTTCGAATCGTGACGTCTTTCCCTCATACCGTGGCGGAATACGAAAACGAGTGGATTGAATTGGCAGACGGTTGCCGATTGGCGGCTCGAATGTGGCGGCCAACAGACACCACACCAGTCCCCGCCATTCTCGAGTACCTGCCATATCGCAAACGCGACGGCACGGCACCGCGGGACGAACTGACCCATCCCTACTTCGCCGGGCACGGCTACGCCTGCGTTCGCGTCGATATGCGCGGCAACGGCGAATCGGAAGGGCTGATGCACGATGAATACGCTCGACAAGAGCAAGAAGATGCATTGGAGATTATCGCTTGGCTAGCCGAGCAACCGTGGTGTAACGGCAACGTCGGCATGATTGGAATTTCTTGGGGCGGCTTCAACGGCTTGCAGGTTGCGGCACGAAAGCCGCCCGCGTTAAAGGCCGTAATCACACTGTGTTCTACAGACGACCGATATGCCGACGATGTTCATTACAAGGGTGGCGCGTTGTTGATGGAAAATTTGGGGTGGGCGTCAACGATGTTGGCATATTCGTCCAGGCCGCCCGATCCCGCCCTGGTGGGCGATCGCTGGCGTGAAATGTGGATGGATCGCTTGGACAACACACCGCTGTTGGTGGAAACCTGGCTCAGTCATCCGTACCGCGACGACTATTGGCGACATGGGTCGGTATGCGAAAATTTCGCCGCCATTGACGCTGCGGTGTTTGCGGTCGGCGGTTGGGGCGATGCCTACTCGAACGCGATCCCGCGACTCGTCAACGGCGTCCAAGCGCCGGTAAAAGGCTTGATCGGCCCTTGGGTACACAAGTATCCACACTTTGCGGTGCCCCGGCCCGCGATTGGCTTCTTACAGGAAGCGCTGCGCTGGTGGAACCACTGGCTAAAAAATGAGCCCGATGACATCGTGGACGAACCCGCGATTCGGGCTTACGTCATGGACGCGGCACGGCCGCAAGGTGCCTACGAAGAACGCGGTGGCCGTTGGATCGGCGAATCCGCTTGGCCGTCGGCCGCCATTAATGTCCAGTCTTGGGCCTTGAACCATGATGGTTTGGGACACGATCCGACACCGGAAACTCCGCTGATCGTTAGTTCGCCGCAACATACGGGCACGGCCTGTGGCGAATACTGCGCTATGTGGCTGGGTCCGGAGTGGCCCATCGACCAACGCCTCGACGATGCGTATTCGTTGACGTTCGATACGCCACTGCTGCCGGACTCAATTGACATCGTCGGCGCACCGGCAGTGGATTTGGAAGTCAGTTGCGACCGCCCCCAAGCCAACCTAGCGGTGCGGTTGTGTGACATCTGGCCGGACGGCGCATCGACACGCATCAGCTACGGTATTCTCAACCTTACTCACCGCGACAGCCATGCGGAGCCGGCACCGCTTCAACCCGGCAAGCGATATCGTATTCGAATCGCACTCGACGACATCGCGTACGCGGTGCCGGCCGGACACCAGTTACGAATCGCGATCTCGACCGCGTACTGGCCGATGATCTGGCCATCGCCAGCAACCGCAACGATCACGCTATACAGCGGTACCAGTAGCCTGGATCTACCGGTGCGCAATACCTCTAGGCCTCCACCTGCGCCGTTCTCGGCACCCGAATGTTCGACGCCGATGCGCCGCACCGTATTACGAGAATCCGAGCATCGCCGGTCCACGACGCAAGACGCCGCCACGGGCTTGACGGAGGTCACAATCGTCGACGACTTCGGGAGATTCAAGAACGATGCGCACGGCCTCGTGACCGATGAAGTTGCGCGAGAGACCCATCGCATCGACCCCGTCGATCCGCTAAGTTGCCGCTCCGAAATTCACTGGACCGAGCAACTCGAACGCGGCGAATGGCAAGTGCGTATCGAAACTCGCACCACGATGTGGTCGGACCGCGAGAATTTCTATATACAGGCCGAGCTCGAGGCGTTCGAAGGCGATACAAAAACGTTTACGCGAAGCTGGGATCGGCGGCTGCGCCGGAACCTTGTATGAACCCCGCATACGCTTCACAATTCACCGATGTGTGGCGAACAATGGTGACCCAGGAGCTGGTTAAAAGGTATCAGACCGACGGTTATATCATTGTCGAGAACGTCATCGACCCTGAAACATTGACGGCGGTGCGCCGCGTGACTGATGAGTTCGTGGAACGGTCGCGTCGCATCGGCGGTAGTGACGCGATATACGATCTCGGCCCCGGTCATAACTCGCGACGACCGGTGGTACGGCGGCTCAAAAACCCCACCTTCCAACACACCGTCTACGACGCGCTAATGCGCAGCCCCGCTATCGTCGATTGCGTCACGCCGTTGCTGGGCAATAACGTGCGCTTCGATCACTCCAAGTTAAATTTTAAGCCCACCGGCGGCGATGCAACCGTCGAGTGGCATCAAGACTGGGCATTCTACCCCCACACCAATGACGATATTCTCGCGGTCGGCATCATGTTGGAAGACTGTGATCTGGAGAACGGCCCGTTACATGTGATTCCCGGCACCCATACCGGGCCGGTTTTTGACCACCACCACGACGGCTATTTTGTCGGTGCGATCGCACCCAAGGCTTTGGCGCCGATCGTCGACGGCGCGGTGGCGCTTGCCGCTCCGGCGGGTTCAATTACTATTCATCATGTGCGCATAGTGCACGGCTCGACAGAAAACCTGACCTTGCGACCACGTCCGCTGTTGCTATTTTCCTATGCGGCTACCGACGCATGGCCGCTGCTGGACGGTGGTGACCTTGAAGAGTTCGACGGTCGAATAATCCGTGGAGAACCGACGCTGACGCCGCGGCAAGAGGCGTTGCCGGTTCGAATTCCATTACCGAGAATAGAGCAAAGCGACTCAATCTTTGACGACCAACACGCCGTGCGCGGCCGATCGTTCGCAAACGATCGGGCGGCCGCCGCGGGCCAGTTCTAGCCCGGATATTCCACGCGGGCGGACCATGAACCAATCATCCTATCAATATTTGTGCCGGTTACCCTGTGTTTCCAGGTACGGGGCCACCGCCCGATTTCCCGTGAACTCCGAACTCTTCATGAATTATCCAGACTGGGAGGATTGCGATGACCGTTAAGCTAGCCACATCCACTGCGGGCGATAAGCCATACCGCGACGAAGAATGGCAAATGCGAGTTGATCTCGCTGCCTGTTACCGTCTCGCAGACCGATTCGGATACAGCGATATCGTCTGGAATCACATTACCGCCCGGGTGCCTGGGCCAGACGCCCACTTTCTCATTAATCGCTTCGGGCTACGGTTCGATGAAATCACTGCGTCCAATTTGGTTACCCTCGATCAGGGAGGAAACGTCATAGACGGCTCAAATGATATAAACGTAACGGGTTATGTTATCCACCGCGGTATTTATACCGCACGGCACGACATCGCCTGCGTAATGCATACCCATACCCCATACGGTCTGGCCGTATCGGCGCTCGACGATGGCCTGCAGCCGGTAATCCAGGATGCGATGATGTTCTACAACCGCGTCGCCTATCACGACTATCAAGGCTTATCGACGGATGTCTCCGAAAGCGAGCTACTGGCAACCGCACTGAAATCGCATAATGCGATGATTCTGCGCAATCACGGTTTGTTGACGGCAGGCGCTACGGTTGGGGACGCGTTCATTCGCATGTACTATTTGGAGCGCGCGTGTCGGGCTCAAATCGAAGCGTTCAGCACGGGCCAAGCGGTGCGCATCCCATCGACCGATATTTGCGAACACGCCGCGCAACAATACAAACATTTTCCGCCGGGTAAATACGAATGGCCGGCTTTGAACCGCCTGCTCGACGAACAAGATCCCAGCTATAAAACGTAGCCAGGATATTTCGCGAAGGGTTCAGGCCAGCGCCCTCACGGGCTTAGGTTTTAGTCAGCGCATCGATTCCATGTCGTAGACCACGACCGGTGATTTCTCGTGTAAAAACAGCCCGCCGCCGAGATTCTGGAATTCGGGGCGTAACCGACGCCGGTACCATTTGCCCTTACGCAGATACACGTCTCCGTCGGTGCGCTGTTGGTCGCAATTTTCCTGCCAATCCTGCTTAGTGAGCACGCCAAAATACAATACGCCGCGACACAGTCGACATAGATTCTCAATGGCTCGCTCGGCTTGTCGATCGTCCAGGTATTGCAATACATCGTAGCAAATTACGAAATCGAAACGATGTTTTGCGTCGAATGTTGCGACGCTACCGAGTTCCCACCCATAACGATCGCACAGATACTCGCTGTATTCAACGCCCGTGTATTGCGCCCCGGGGAACGAACGGCCGATAGCACTCTGCCAATGTCCAACGCCGCAGCCTAGGTCCAACACCGTTTTAATACGTTGATCAAGATACGTTATGTACTTGCACACGAAATCGATGCGAGCCTCGGTTTCCTCAACACTCTCGATACGGGATTCAGGTACGTGGTAATAGCGAGCGTAGTAATCTTCACCGAAGACCGAACTGCTTGACATCGAACGTTGTTCTCTTCCCCGCAATATTCGAACCCTGGATTGCTTTTACAATCGCTGTCGCCGAGTTCAAAATTAGTCCCTATCGGCGACCGATGGTGTCAATAATATAACAAACGTCGGGAAAGAGCTTCGGTTCGAAAACTCGCCTGAATTATCTCGTCCCAGCACCGGGACGGCACTGACGCCGCCCATATCCGTGGTTGTACGCAAAAATGATTGAACCGGCCAAGAACTTGCGACGACTCAATATTCAAGGCACAACACCAAAGTTCATTGTGCTGGTACGTCACGCTTGAGGGCTAAACGCATAGATATTCTCCACGATGTGGTTTTTGGCCCGTCGCTGTGGCGGGCTATTTTTTTGTTTTGGTGGCGACCGCTCCGAGATTGGCTCGAATATCGATTGGACCCCGCAGACGATTACGACGCCGCTCCCGCCCGAGAATTTCTGTATAATCGCCCGATCGACTCGCTCTGACAGACCTTAGTTTCCGCCGAGGACCGCCATGAAAAGTACGACCCTAGGCTCACCCACGCTGGCTGCAGAACTCTGGCCGAGCACGGACACCAATCGATGGGCACGAAATACGGCATTGGTGATCGGCGGCTCGTTGTTGCTTTGGGTGACGGCTAAGGCACAGATTCCGTTTTGGCCGGTGCCGATTACGATGCAAACGTTCGCAGTGTTGCTGCTCGGAGCCGCTTATGGCTGGCGCTTGGGTGGCGCCGCCGTGTTGCTGTATCTGGCGGAGGGCGCGGTCGGCTTACCGGTATTCGCGAAAGGCGGAGGTTTCGCTTATTTGTACGGCTTCACTGGGGGTTATCTATTGGGATTTTTACTGGCAGCCCTGGCGGTCGGTTGGCTCGCGCAACGCGGTTGGGACCGGTCTCCTGTTACGACGGTGGCTGCGATGGTGATCGGTGAAGTTATAATCTTTGGGTTGGGAGTGGCGTGGCTCGCAAATTTGATTGGCCTTGAAAAGGCCGTCGCGGCGGGCGTGACGCCGTTCCTATGGGGTGAGGCCGCCAAGATCGCATTGGCGACCGCATTGCTGCCGGCCACTTGGTCAATATTGAAGAACAACGGAAACCGAGGCTAGCGGGTCCGATCTATCGACGGCCCTGCAGGCGGAGTCAATTCCAACTCGTTTGCGTATTTATGGATATTTAACCGTCCGAATTCGCATATTGGGCTGGCGTAATTTCGGCGCCTGACAACCGGCTAGCTACGGCGGAGAGTATCCCCGCACAGGCGGCGTCGATTTTCAGCGCCAGGATCGAATCGGCTCGCGTGCGGCCAATATTTAACACGGCGATAGGCTTGTGGTGCTCCGCGGCTGCACGACAAAAGCGATAGCCGGAGAACACCATCAACGACGACCCGACCACCAACACGGCATCGCACTCGCGCAGCGCGCGATAGGCCGTTGCGACTCGTTTCCTCGGCACGGCTTCACCGAAGAAAACTACACTCGGCTTTACCACACCACCGCAGTGACGACACGCCGGTACTTCGAATGTCGACAGGTCCACACCATCGAGATCGACGTCGCCATCCGGGGCGGTCGTCCCAACCCACTGCGACGCGTTGTTGATGTGCTCAAGCTCACGCTGATAACTATGACGGTCGAGACGCCGGTTACATTCCATACATTGCACAGCATCAAGCCGGCCATGCAAATCAATAACGTCATGACTGCCGGCACGTTGGTGAAGTCCGTCCACATTCTGTGTGACCAATTTCCCTATATGTCCCGATTGCTGCCAGTGCGCCAGTACATAATGCGATGTATTGGGCTCGGCTTGCCAGATCCGTGGCCAACCCAGCATACTACGCGCCCAGTATCGTTGACGGGCCCCGGGGTTATCGGTGAAATCACGGAAGTAGATGGGTTGGCGCCGCTTCCATTCGCCACTACGATCGCGATAGTCGGGAATACCCGAATCGGTGCTGCAACCTGCGCCTGTCAACACAAACAATCGCGGATGACCCTCGATAAATTGGTGCAGAGCTGAAACCATCGCGTTGGGGGTTTGCGGAGCGCCGTTCACAATTTAAACTCGTTAAGATCAATCCGCATTACATTATATCGTGACCATCGAATTGCGAGGCCTGAATTCCGTTACCCGACTGATACTGTATCAGTCGCCAATAT
>JAOTWM010000724.1 GCA_029862885.1 Gammaproteobacteria bacterium | reverse complement strand
TGAAGTTCCGCCAGATGGCTTCGAAGTATGCTCGTGGATGAGGCGGAACCCCTGTCCGACGGTAAGTCTCGGTATGCAGCGCATAGTAGATATCGAGATCACCATCCCGATTGGCCGGCCGCACAGTGACGCCGGACTTTTCCGCTTTCCGCACCGCCGTGCGTGCTCGCCCTTCCATGTTCCTCCACAAGTCGTTCACGTCCCCAGCGAGATCGACAACCCACGTTTGTGTCAGGGTATTGCTGGCGGATAACGCGAGCAGCGGGTTGATTCTCGGACAAAGCGAGCCCCGAAATGCCGGGGCAAGGGGCGATAATGTGATGTCGATATCGATGGCATTAAATTTTGAAGCCAGCGTCAACATGAATGACCGCGCCAAATCGAGAATCGCTTTTCGCTGTTTTCTGGAAAGATCATTAACACACGCCACACCGCCAAGCGATGACAAATGCGCGATACCAGCGGTATGGGAAATCTTCCGTCCGATGCTTTGCATAGGCACGACGGCAAGCAACGAATCTTGTGAGACTGGATCAACGATAGCAAAGCTCGTATCCACTCGATGAGGCCATGTGGCCAATGCATCCTGGAAAGCAAAGCGATGCCACAACCATGCCTCGTTGGACTCATCGACCAGTTTATCCCATGCATTTCGTCCTACTTCCGATCGGGTGGCGATCTCGAAATTGGCCATTATTTAGAGAGTATCAAGTACAAGCTGGTAGCTTGCGATGGGGCAACGACACGTCCAATCCTATCTAGAAGGTCATCTATGAACTTAACGCCACGTACCGCCGCATCCAGACTCCAATGAGGCAAGCCCCACCCAATTGGAACAACTTGCAGGACTGTGAAACCAGATTCCTCGCACTTCTTACGTAGAGAACCAGCTGTGTAAAAATGCACGTGATCTGTCGTCGCGCCCGTGCTTGGCTGAAACCGGTAGGCAAGCTGCCAGAACATTGCGCCTTCGTTGGGGACACCCAGCACTACTCGGCCACCCGGTTTCAGAATTCGATAGACCTCGGCTAACGCCCGGCTGTCATTCGGAATATGCTCTAGCACGTGGTTGAAATAGATAACGCTGAAGGTATTGTCGATAGCCGGATAATCCAATATATCGGCCATGTAAACCATTTCGGCCCCGTGACGGTGACGGGCTCGCCGCAGCCGAACGAGGTTGTAGTCACTGGCGTACAGCGCCGTGAAATGTTGAGACAGCCATTCAATATTGGCGCCGTCACCGCATCCCAGATCCAAACCGATCACATCCCCCTTGCAGCGACTGATATAGGTCGATAGAACTCCCTCTACGTAGAGTTTGCGCTTGAGAACGTGGTGCCTGTACGGTCCGCTCCACTGGTTTATCTGCGGTGCCTGGAACCAATCGTCCCGGCTTGCTCGCTTCGCTTTCTCAATAGTCCGTTCAATGACGCGAAGATCCTTGACCAACAACGGAACTCCTTCGATTGCTGGAATTGTAAATTGGCATTCCCGGCAACTGGTATCCGCGGAAATCTCCAGAGAACGCAACGGTTCGCGGCAGGACGGGCATCGAAACATCGGCGGATCCCAGCTACGAGTCAAATTCGTATCACAGTTGCCGATTGGTGGTAAGGACATCGCCATTGATTGTTAGAGAATTCCAGGCCTACTAGGCAAGGATCTGCTCGCTCACCTCGGCCCCGATGTAACCCGATCAAACCGATCCCAATGATGGTTGCTCCCCCACCTCCGCTGCGGCAATAACGAGTGATGGCTTATCGGCAACAAATTTGCCCAAGCAAACGCTCGTACGTTTCTACCGCGATGTCCAGAGTACAATTAGCGAGCAGGTAATTTCTCCCGGCAGCACCCATCGCATGTCTCTCCGTGGGGGACATGCCATGCAGTTTTTTCACCGCCGCCGCGAGTGAGGTCGGATTTTCCGAGGCGCAGCTCAGTCCCGCCCCGACCGATTCGACTAGATTGGCGGCGTCACCTTCCACCCCCATAATCAGGGGCTTCGCGCAAGCA
>JAOTWM010000195.1 GCA_029862885.1 Gammaproteobacteria bacterium | reverse complement strand
TGATCAGGCACCAGTCATGCCCAGCGTGACTACAAGTAGCGTTTACGGTCATTCCGCTTTCTCCCGGCGCGTTCGATGACGCGACCACGGACACTGCCTGGACCCGGAATTGGGAGCGCTGGGTACCGATCATTTAATGCGTCTAGCCACCAATGGCCATCATCAATTCGCAGCTTTCGGAGCAAAAAATCACCATCATGTGCGGCAACGACGAAATAACCGTCGTGGTAACTGCTCGTAGGCTCGACGATAACAATGGCCTCGGCCGCGAACTCCGGCTCCATGCTGTCGCCAATTACCTGCAAGGCGAATGACTCCGATCCGGCGCAGCCGGTCATCGTTTCCGAAGTGTAGATTTTGCGTGCATTTGTGCGCCAGTATACACGGTCGTTGGGGGCGCGTGCCGGTGGCGCTGCGTCTGCACCAATGGCGTTGTGTGGCGCGAGGCCGTGGTTTGGCTAATAGTAGTGCCGGCCGCAATTCGTTAACTCTGCTATACTGATCAATGAGTTTGGGTGTTTTCCCCAAGTAGGGTCAGTGTCTGTCTTAAATTAGCTAAAACGGATAAATCGATTATGAGCGAAATCAATCAGCCGATATCGATATCGAGCGCGGCGGAGCCGTCTTCGGGTCAGTCTCAAATCGGGAACGCCCTGCAATTTGTCGGAAAAATGCTCGACAACGCGGTCAAGGCCGGCGCGTCCGATATTCATATTCGCCCCATGAATCATCCGTTGTTTCGTATCGATGGAGCTCTGCATAAAATGTCGGAGTATCCAGAGCTAACAGCGGCGGATATGGAGGCGATCTGCCAAAAGATCATGTCTCCAAAGCACCTTGAGGCCCTGCAAAACGAGTTCCAAGCCGACCTTTCGTTTGGTCTGCGCGGGGTCGGTCGAGTGCGTGTCAATGCCTATTATCAACGTGGTTCGATTGCAATGGCTTTGCGGGTTATTATGTCTAATGTACCGACCGCCGATCAATTGGGATTGCCGGACGGCATACAGAAATTCGTACATCTCGAACGCGGTTTGGTAATTCTGACCGGTGCCACCGGTTCCGGAAAATCGTCGACGATCGCCTCGATGATCAACGAAGTCAATCGACAATACCCGAAACATATCATTACCATCGAAGATCCGATCGAGTTCTTATTCCCCGAGCAACGTTGTATCGTTTCGCAGCGCGAACTCGGCACCGACGCGACCACATTTGCGGCGGCGATGAGAGCGGCGTTGCGCGAGGACCCGGATGTCATTCTGTTGGGAGAGATGCGCGATCCTGAAACCATTGAGATCGCGCTGACGGCGGCTGAGACAGGACATTTGGTGTTTTCGACCTTGCATGCTCCGGCCACGGCCGAAACGATCACGCGCATGGTGGCGACATTTCCCCCGGAAGGTCAGCCGACCATCCGGGCTAAGATTTCGCAGAATTTGTGTGCGGTTATCGCGCAACGGTTGCTCCCGAAAAAATCGGGCGAAGGCCGCGCTTTGGCTTGTGAAATCCTTAGCGTATCGGCCCGAGTTCGTGAACTCATTCTGGACCCCATTAAGATTAAAGACATTGGCGACCTCGTAAAGAAGGGTGCCACCGTGGAAGGTATGCTGTCATTTGATCAACACCTGTATCAATTGGTTAAGCGTGGCGATATCTCCGAAGAAATCGCATTGCAGCATGCCTCTAGCGCCACCGACTTGAGGCTCGCGCTGGACGGATTCGTGCAGTAATTTCGGTCAAAATTTCGCACGGACGATATCGCGCTTTTTGCGGCACCGCCGGAGCTTGGTAGGCCGCCTGCTTCGGAGTGACGTGCCGTCGGCTATCATTCCGAGGCAAATGGTCATAATATTCTTTTATGACCAACCCATCCGATAATCTCTGAAATGGCAGATCGGCGTCTACAGGTTTTCGCCGAAGTGGCGCGGTTGTTGAGTTTCACGAAGGCGGCGGAAGTGCTGCATATGACTCAGCCAGCCGTCACGTTCCAGATCCGCCAGCTCGAGGAGTTTTTCAACACGCGTTTGTTCGATCGCACTCACAACCGAATCAATCTTACCGAGGTAGGGGAGCGGGTCTATGAATACGCGCAGCGAATCATCGAGTTATACGGCGAAATGGACAATGACGTTCGCCGGCTTACTGGCGAGGTGATCGGTCCCTTGGTGGTAGGGGCTAGCACTACCATCGCCGAATATGTAATTCCCAGTCTATTGGGTGAGTTCCAAACCCACCACTTGGATGTCCGGTTACGGCTAAATGTTGCCAATACGATTGGTATAATTCATATGATCGAGAACAACGATATCGACATCGGTGTCGTCGAGGGGCCGGTGCATAATAAAAATCTCGTTGCGAAGGTATGTTGGCACGATGAGTTGGTGTTCGTTTGTGCTCCACAACACGATTTAGCCGGCCACTCTAATGTGACAATCGACGATATTGTCCCGTACCCATTTATATGTCGCGAGGAAGGTTCCGGAACTCGTGAGGTCATCGTAGATTATTTCGCCTCCCTTGATCGGAGCCTGAGTATTCTTGATTTGACGTTGGAGCTTGGGAGTCCGGAATCCATAAAGAGTGCGATTGAGGCCGGCCTCGGCTCGTCTATTATCTCGGTGGCGACGGTGACCAAAGAACTACAACTCGGAACTTTGGTGGCGGTTAGTTTGTCGCCCGCGATTCGACGACCCTTTTCTATCGTGTACCAGCGCCAAAAATTTCGAATGCGGGCGATGGAAGAATTTCTCGTATTCGCCCAAGATTATTGGGAAAAAAAGCAACACCAGGTGTAATCTCGAAGGGGAGAGGCGAATAGTTGAAGGTGGCGGGTCGCGAAGTCACCGCAGGTTTTGTAGAATATGGCACTGGTGCTCCAACCGCCTAGGATCGATGGGTTCAGAGCTTTGCAGATGATTCAAGACAAGGGACAGGCCGCGGGAAACGGCGGGTCCTTTTCGAGAGCTGTAAAGGTTACACATGTTTCGGCGATTGCTCCCGCGTTGCTCAACCACTTACCTCCCTGTAGGCATGCTCACGCCCCTGATCCATATCCCTGCAGGCCACGCCGTTGGATCCTCTGCAAATTTTCCGGCGGGCGAGCCGATCAGCCATCGTCCGCGTTGTTGCGCCGTTTGGTAAGGGCGAGGCATTTCCGGCGAGCCGCGCCGAGCGGCCAACGGCTTCCCGGCTCGCAAAATCCACCAATCCTAACTGGCCGCACAACCAGTCTGTATCCCAATGGATACAGGCGATAGACGGGCTATTTGATAGACTCCGATCATGGTTGTGGGTAATACATCATCGAAACTCGACAAAGATGGTTATAGGCCAAACGTCGGTATCGTGGTTTGCAACAACGTCGGTCAAGTGTTGTGGGCGCGGCGTGCGACGCGCGACGGTTGGCAATTCCCTCAGGGCGGTGTAGAGCCCGATGAATCGGCGGAAGACGCAGTATTCCGTGAGCTTTATGAGGAAGTTGGGCTCCAAGATCATCAGGTGCGCCTCGTCGGACGAACTCGCGATTGGTTGCATTACGATATTCCAAAACGTTTGGTTCGTAATTGCCGGGAAAAATCGTTTCGGGGGCAGAAACAGCTGTGGTTCTTATTCCACTTATTGGGTACCGATGCCGATGTCTGTTTGAAAATGTGTAGGCGGCCGGAATTCGATAAGTGGCAATGGGTCGAATATTGGAGTCCATTGGATCACGTCGTCGAGTTCAAGCGCTCAGTATACAGGCGTGCGCTCACCGAACTTAAGCCGTTGCTCAACGGCTATTCCCGCCATAATTTCCGTTCTTAGATCGGGGATCGTTAAGGGGGTTGCCAGTACGTGTCCATTGGCAGATACGGTACTCTTCCCACTCGTTCGCAGTTTTGAACTTAGCGCAGCGCTCGCAGTATCCGGTCAGCACGCATTCGCGGACGTCTGTGTCGATATCAATCGCCGTTCTTCATCGACCGCACCGGTAAATATGCAAGGCCATGGCCGAAATGGGTAGGAAACTCGCGGTCGTGACGACCATCGTGTTACTGGCATACTTTCTCGCTCCGTATGCCCTGCGTGGCGTGGGTGAACTTCTCATAGTCAACGACGTTGTCGAGAAGAGCGATGCTGTCGTCGTGCTTTCCACGGGTGTTGAATACTATCCTCGTCTGATGGAATCGGCGGACTTGTATCGTCGCGGGTTGGCCGAATTCGTCGTTATTAACGGCAACCGAAAGTCCGCCGCGCTGCGCGAATTGGAACGTCTCGGTTTCGAGCGATGTTGCGGTTGGGACGAAGACGCGGTGCGAATATTGCAGATACTTGGCGTACCGGGGGAGAAAATAATTCGGGTTAGCGCTGAGGATGCGTTCGATACGATTAGCGAGGCCCGCGCTGTGGGCGAGGCGCTACGAGGCACATCGGTCCGATCAATTATTGTCGCTACCAGCCGGACGCATACACGACGCGCGCGCTACGTCTGGAGTCGTTTGTACGGAGAGGTGTTTACCGTCAATGCCGTCGCTGCTGGGGCGGATCCGTTTGATCCTGCGGCGTGGTGGCGTCAACTACGTCAGATTCGATGGGTATTGGCGGAATATGGAGGCTGGTGTTTTCTATGGTGGCAGCGTTGGTTTGGGCCGGGCTTGCAGGCCGCGGTCGCGTGAGGCGCCGGTGGCGAGCTTGCGTGAATTATCCAAGCCCGCGAACGCATTCAGATTCGAATCGACGCGCAGTGCAAATTGCCTAACAGCGGCGATCGATTTTTTCGAGACATCGGTTCATCGCGGGGCAGCCACGATTATCGCGCTTACTGCTCCGTCCGCGAACTCAAAACCGACGCCTCGGCTCGCATATGTTAAACTGGTTGGTGAGCTATCGGCATTGCGGCCATAAATGGTAACAATCTCGTGGGGCGCCATCCCGAATCGGGCACCGTCAACCGTCTGGAACGGTGTCGTAAAGGTGCCACGAATCTTAATCTCGCTGACGATTTTTTTTCCGGTAACGCTTACGACCGTGTCTTTCCCGCCTCCGTAAAACCATTCGTGAGTATTGCGAAAAACACCCCGTTTGCGGGTCGCTTGGGGTTGGCCCCACGCCTGTAACACGTGGTCGAACGATTGTCCGATTTGAACGCGTTCAAACCCTACTCCGGGTCGAAGAAAGATGTCGCGTTGCAAATATTGTGCGATATGGTCGAAGGGAATAGTGCTGGTAGTTGACTGCGCTAGAGCGCTATTGGTGAATATAGCCAGTGGTATTATCCACCATTTATGACAAGACATTGCGGTCATTGGTGTCGGGACTCCAGAATGGTGAGTTGCAGCGACATCGTTAAGCTTAGCCGTTTGTTCGCAATTTTCCATCAGCGCCGGGACATTCATAACAGACTTAGGCTAACCGCTAAGGATATCATGATCGACGATGACGTGCTGTATTGTATCGCCGATGACAATAATAACGCCGTTGCGACGATTAGCGCCGTTGTCTGTGTACTCAAAGCGATAGGTGCGTTGCAACATTAGTTTACCCTGTAGCTGAGTCGGTGAAATTGCGGTTATCGATGCTGTGCCGTCAAGAAACTGCAGGTCGCGGTCGCGGCAGTAGTCACGCGCGTAACGGGTGACGAATTCACGCACGCGCAGATTCTTGTATATAAAATACGCCATCGCAATGACAGCGGCGATACCAAGCATGCCGTAAAAACTCATTCTATTGGTCGGGCTCGAACCCGGTTGCGGTCAGGCCGGTGAACTGCGGATTCGGTTCAGAATATCGGTCGTCGACCGGGGAAATTTGACGTCAATTGCGTGGACATGGCCTCCCCATGACCGAACGTCATCAGCGCCAACAATATCGTCGATGGCCCAGTCGCCGCCCTTGATCAAGTAATCGGGCCGTATCAAGCGTATCAATTCTAGTGGAGTGTCTTGGTCGAACGCGGTGACCCAATCGACGCATTGCAGTGCAGCCATTATAGCCATGCGATCGTCAAGCGAATTGATTGGGCGGCTCGCGCTTTTGTCGAGACGGCGTACCGATGCATCGGTGTTGAGCGCGACTACCAACGACGCGCCCAAATTGGCTGCCGCTTCCAGGTACGCGACGTGGCCGCGGTGCAATATGTCAAAACAACCGTTGGTGAATACCAGCGGTCTTGCAATCGTTGCGATTCGCGATTCGACGCAATCCGCGGTGGCAATAATTTTGGTTCCGCTATCGCATCGGCGGCGGCGATTAACCGGTGTATTCAAAGACCTTTACCACCCGCGACACACCTTTTACCGTGCGTGCCGCGTCGGCCGCGGCTTCGCCTTCGGCGCGACTTACGATACCCATCAAGTATACGTTCCCTTGCTCGGTAACCACCTTAACTCTATTGGCTTTGATTTTTGTCCGGCGAATCAGTCGAGTCTTCACTTTAGTGGTAATCCAGGCATCGTTGGCGCGGCTCGGCCAACTGGTTTTACCGGCGATCCGAATCTCGTTCACGATTTGCCGAATCTCAGGAAATTTCTGCACGTGTTGCACGATGCGATCCCGCAGCACCGGGGTCGGGGTCTCACCGCTAAGTAATACGATGCCATTCATGCTGGTGGCGCTGATATGAATCTGCCGGCGCAATCCGGGTGTACTGTAGACCGCGCGCCGAATTTTCAACTCTACGGCATTGTCGTCGACATAATTGCCCGTGGTTCTGCGGTCGGTGGCAATATCGACGGCGGTTACAGCCGCCGCAGTGACGGCGACCGCGCAACCAAGTTGGGTGACGGCGATGATGGCAAGCGCCACCGTACGAAACGAATGTTTACTAATTTCAGACGTCAAATTGCGCATTATGGTCATGGGTTTCCAAGTAGATGATTGTCGATAGCATCACATAGGCAATGAATGATGATGCCGTGAACTTCTTGCGTGCGGGCGGTAGATGCGGGCGGCACGCGAATTTCGATGTCCCTTTCTGCCAGGGCGTTGGCCAGTAGCCCGCCGTCGCGCCCACTAAGCGCTATGCACAGCATTTCGCGGTCGTGGGCGGCCGCGACGGCCCGCAATATATTTTCCGAATTACCGGACGTGGAAATGACCAGTAATACGTCGCCCGGGCGGCCTAAACCCGTTACTTGTTTTGCGAACACCTGGTGATAATCGTAATCGTTGGCGATTGAGGTGATTGTGGAGGTGTCCGTAGTAAGGGCGACGGCCGCTAGCGGCGGCCGCTCTTGAACAAATCGGTTCAGCATCTCTGACGAAAAATGTGTAGCATCGCTGGCTGAACCACCGTTGCCGCATACGAGGATTTTACTGTCGTTGATGATCGCCTGTACTATCGCTTGCGCGGCGCTCGCCACCGCGTCCGCCACGGCCTCCATGGCTTGGGTCGTGACCCGGATGCTTTCCGAGAAGTTTTCAATGACGCGGGATCGAATTTCCATGGTTGTGGGGTTCGGTGGAGCCTGTCAGTCGATAATCGGTATTGTTGCCCGGGTGTTACGCGATATCGAAAGCGTCTTTGATCCACTCGACATGGATCTCATCGGCGCTGCCGGAAATTGCGAATACATCGAACCGGCACTGGGTATCGGCAGGTCCATAATCCCGCAAATAACATGCCGCAGTCGTTCTTAATTTGGATTGTTTGCGGCGGTCGACGGTATCGGCAGGGTGGCCAAACTCGGTCGAGCGCCGGTACCGCACTTCAATGAATGTCAGGCATTCGCCATCGGTCATGATCAAATCGATTTCACCGTAGCGACAGCGGAAATTGCGTTGTCGTAATCGTAGCCCGTGACTTTGTAGGTATTCACAGGCTTTCTGTTCCGCCCACTTGCCCTGGCGTAGGTGTTTGGCCGGTGGGAGCAATGACATCAATCTGGTTTATCTCGGGCAATTCGGTTGGTCTAGGAGCCGTGAGTTCAAACTGGATTGTGTCCGGCAATTCCGTTCGTAATGTTATCGGCCCCAAGATCTCCGGTTCGCCGCCAATAAAGCGAGCCCACTGTAATTCGCGTTTGAGCCGCCCTGCCGGGGTGCTGCGCAGTATCGCCGTGAGTCCCTGATAATGTGTGCCCGGCCGCGATTTTAGCTCATTAAGCGTCGGAATGATGTTATAGGCATCGGCACCTAGCGCATAAAGCCGGTCTAATCGCGTATCCCGGCCGTGCCAGTCGCCCTGTAACGTCCGATATCGTTGCACGGTCGCATCGTGTGGCGCCAACATCCACGGCATGCCGCCAAACACGATGCCGTTCAAGTCGGCATCCAAAATTGGATTCGGGCGGCCCGCGTAAATATCGGAGGTCGAATAAACCGGAACGTCGTGGCCGTGAAAAAAGTTGATCTGCGGCTTAAGCAAGCGCCCTTGTTTGTAATTCGCGACCATGAATATAAAATCGATATCGCGACGTCGGCGTGGCTTGAACTCCAGATTAGCCCGCAGCAATGTAGCCAGCCGGCGCTGCCGCAATTCGCTTTCATCGATATTCAATAATTGCTTAATTCGTTGCGAATGGTCGATCTCGGTATCGACGTATTGTTGGGATACGGTGCTGATTCCTCCTAATGCCTGCCAGGCTGAGCGAAAGTGGGCATCCATACGCTGTCCGCGCGGCGTGTTTGGATACAGCACCGCCGCGAATCGATGTCCATCGGCGTAGGCACGCCGGGCTACTTGCTCGGCTTCCTCTTCGGGGGGCAACCCCATCTGGAAAACGGGTTGGTTTGGGTTGATCGGTTGGTCGGTATTCCCGAGCAGTAGGGTCGGTGTACCTAGTGGCGAGCCCACAACGAGTGCGTCCACTGATTTCTTTCCGAGCGGACCCACGACGAACTCGGCACCCTCATCGATTGCGAGTTGATAATAGACGGCGGCCAACTCCTCCTCGGCACCGATGTCGTACAGAACGATATTGCTTTGGGAGGCAGTGAGATCTGCCTCATGCATCGCGGTAAAACCTTCGTACACGGCCTGTGCGGCTTTGCCGTATGTCGATGCAAGCGGCAACAGCAAAGCGATTTGCCGGGGTCGTTGTCCTTGCGTG
>JAOTWM010000723.1 GCA_029862885.1 Gammaproteobacteria bacterium | reverse complement strand
CCGGTAACCGGACGATTTGATCATCGCGTCGGCCCTACCAACAAAATAGAAAAAGCCGTCGTCGTCCATTCGAGCGCGGTCGCCGCTATAACAAACGACCTCGCCACCTTGCTCAGCCGGGATGAAAGGATGGGGCCTCAAAACACGCGCTGTATCGTCGGGTCGATTCCAATAGCCGAGCGACACGGTCGGACCCCGATGTACGAGTATCCCCTCCTCTCCGGCGGCGCACGGCTTACCGCTCTCCGACACCAGGAACAACTCGCATTCCGGAATTGCCTTGCCTATCGACGTCGGTCGGGCGTCGGCCTCACCAGGTGGCAGGTAGGTAGATCGAAACGCTTCAGTTAAACCGTACATCAGGAAAAAATCAACGTGCGGTTGCGCCGCACGAATCTTGCGAAATGTTGCGCTTGGAACGGGACCACCTGTATTGGTAAAATACCGCATCGAGTCCAGCCGTTTTTTCTTGAGACTGGGCGCTGAGCCCACGAGAATGGCCCAGATAGTCGGCACGCCAGCGAGGCCGGTACACCGCTCGCGCTGGATTTCGCGCACAATTTCTTCACCGAATCGAAACCGCAGCAATATCAAGGTCGCTGCTTTCTCGACTGAAGTTATCAGTTGGTTCATCCCCACATCGAAGCTGAACGGCAACACGCTCAGAATTCGCTCGCTCGACGAAATCTCCAGGTACTCGCAGACGATTCGGCTCCCGGCCAAGATATTGCGGTGACTAAGCATCACGCCCTTGGGGTTACCAGTAGACCCGGACGTATAGAGGATGGCGGCGAGATCTTCACCAATCGACGGATTGTCGAATGTCGCTGCACCTGGAGATCTGGACATTACTTCCTGTCGCACGTTGTCATCGGCGTCGACCGTCTTGTCGATTAGCAATATGCCATCCAGGCTTTCGGTCTCGGCAAGCATGTCACGATGCTCTGCCAGGCTCGCGGCCGACGTGATCAGGAAGCGCACACTGCAATCATCGAGTATGTGCTTGACCTGCCGATCGACTAACAGTGTATTGATGGGGACTACAACGCCGCTGGCCGCGCTGATACCGAAAAACGCGACGGCCTCTTCGATCGACTTATCCAGCCAGATCGCCACACGATCACGTCGCTTGAGACCGCACGCTGACAGGTTGGCCGCCAAGTTGGCCGCAAACCCCGCCATCTCCTCGTAGTTGACGCGGCGATCGCCGTGAACCAGGGCCTCCTTTTGGGGATTTTCCGCCGCGGCGCGCTCCAGTAAATGATGTACCAAGCTCAACATATCAACGTCGCCCTTTGACAAATCGCGTTAACGCATCAATCGAATCAAAATTATCAGGCACGAGATCCTCGTCCTGCGCCTCGATGCCGAACTGCTCCTCAATGAACCCGACTAGGTCCAACACACCCAGCGAATCGACAATACCCGAGTCCAGCAATGACAATTCCGGCGTGAGCACCTTGCTACTAGCGAGCGGGAACCGCTGTTTTATGAACCCGTGTATCAATTCGGCCGTGTCGTCGGTCGCGGCACTATCCATCTCTGTCTCCATCGGTCATCCACCATTGCTTTCTGTCGGTCAGTGTATCCACCAACTTAGCGTTCTTCGGCGAATAGACCACCGGGCCCGCCGATTGCTCTCGCGCAGCAAAACCCAGCCGCTTAAGAATTGTGCACCATGCGCCTCCCTCCATACACGATGCCTGTAACGACTCCGCGTTGCAGTGGCGCGATATTTTAAGAAGAGCACTGAGCAACGCGACTTCAATTGCGGCATCCGTCGGGCACACGAACTCTACGATCGTTATTGACGCGGCATTGTTCTGTTGGAGGACAGCGTACGCAAGTAATTCTCCCGCCGATCGAACTGTCACGGTGGTGTAACTGAATCGGATGCCGCTGCGGTAACGCCAGTTCAAGTACTCGGGCCGGCGTTCACCGCAGATGTCGCGGCGATCTTCCAGCAAGTGGCCGAGCTTGGCAAATTCGTCAGTAAATCTCCCGGCATGAACGTCAACGGT
>JAOTWM010000245.1 GCA_029862885.1 Gammaproteobacteria bacterium | reverse complement strand
CGACCGGCGCGATATGGCACCGGGCGATCCCTGGGTCATATGGCGCCGGTCGGAAAAGAGGAATGTCCCCGAATAGGGAAGCGATGGAACAGAAAGAGAATCTGATCCCGATCAATATCGAAGAGGAGATGCGGCGGTCGTATCTCGACTACGCGATGAGCGTTATCGTGGGCCGCGCGTTGCCGGATGTGCGCGATGGTTTGAAGCCCGTACACCGCCGGGTGCTGTATGCGATGTCGCAACTCGGAACCGATTGGAACAAAGCCTATAAGAAGTCGGCGCGCGTAACGGGCGACGTGATCGGTAAATACCATCCCCACGGCGATGTCGCGGTCTACGACACCATCGTACGCATGGCGCAAAGTTTCTCAATGCGTTATCCATTGATTGATGGCCAGGGCAACTTTGGTTCAGTGGACGGCGATCCGCCGGCCGCGATGCGCTACACCGAGATTCGGCTCGAACGCTTCGCCCATGAGTTACTGGCGGATATCGACAAGGAGACGGTTGATTTCGGCCCGAATTACGACGAAACGGAAACCCAGCCGTTGGTGTTGCCGACGCGGATCCCGAACCTGCTGGTGAACGGGTCGTCTGGCATCGCGGTGGGCATGGCCACCAATATTCCGCCCCATAATCTCACCAACATTGTCGATGCATGTCTCGCATTGATCGATGATGACAGTTTGAATCTGGATGCGCTCATGCATTTCATCCCCGGCCCGGATTTTCCCACCGCTGGGTTGATTAACGGCAGTCGAGGAATTCGGGAGGCCTACGCCACGGGTCGCGGCAAAATCTACATGCGCGGTCGGGTCGAGATCGAAACCAATGAAAAGAATAATCGGCAATCGATAATCGTCAGCGAGCTCCCGTACCAGGTCAATAAGGCTCGGTTGCTGACGAAAATCGCGTTACTGGTAAAGAGCAAGCGCATCGAGGGCATTACCGGCTTGCGTGACGAATCCGACAAATCGGGCATGCGCATGGTCATTGAGTTGCGGCGCGGCGAAGTTCCAGAGGTAGTGATCAACAACCTTTACCAATTTACGCAGCTCGAAAGTGTGTTCGGCATCAACATGGTGGCACTCGTAAATAATCAGCCGCGGATATTTAATTTGCGCGAGCTGTTGGACGAATTCTTGCGCCATCGTCGTGAAGTGGTCACGCGGCGTACCATCTTCGAGTTGCGCAAGGCCCGTGATAGGGCACATATTTTGGAGGGGCTGGCGGTGGCGTTGGCCAGCATCGACCCGATTATCGCGTTGATAAAAGCCGCGGCAAATCCGGCTGAAGCCAAGCAACAGTTGTTGGCTCGGGACTGGGAGCCGGGGCCGGTCACCGAAATGCTCGAGCGCAGCGGCGCCGTGTCGTCGCGGCCTGCAGATCTGCCCGATCAATTTGGATTGACGGCGGCGGGCTATCGCTTATCGGACACCCAGGCACAGGCGATTCTGGATCTGCGTTTGCATCGGCTGACGGGGCTCGAACAAGATAAGATTCGTACTGAATACGCGGAGATTCTCGATCACATCGCGGATCTTCTGGAAATATTGAAGGACAGCGATCGTCTGTTCGATGTGATCCGCAAAGAACTTGAAGCGATCCGCGAGCGGTATGGCGACCAACGGCGTACTGAGATCGTTCATAATCGAGACGACCTTTCGAACGAGGATTTGATCGCCGAGGAAGACGTTGTCGTGACGTTGTCGCACGCCGGATACGCCAAGGCTCAGCCAGTCAGCGAATACCGCGCACAACGCCGCGGTGGCCGGGGAAAGATGGCGACTCGTACGAAAGACGAAGACTTCGTGAGTCGCTTATTTGTCGCTAATACCCACGATACGATTTTGTGTTTTTCCAGTCATGGCAAGGTTTACTGGTTGAAAGTCTATCAGTTGCCGCAGGCCGGGCGGATATCGCGCGGTCGGCCATTAGTCAATTTGTTGCCACTGGCGGAAGACGAACAGGTCACCTCTTTGTTGCCGGTACGGGGTTACGAGCAAGGCGGATTTGTAGTCATGGCAACGGCTGACGGAACAATTAAGAAGACATCGTTAGGCGATTTTTCGCGACCGCGTACTGCGGGGATACGAGCCATTGATTTAAACGATGGCAACAACTTGGTGGGTGTCGGGTTGACGACCGGGGACAGTGATCTTCTGCTGGTTAGTAACGCTGGCAAGGCGATTCGATTCAACGAATCCGATCTGAGGCCGATGGGGCGAACCGCGCGTGGGGTGCGGGGGCTGCGTTTGAAGGCGGGACAACGGGTAATTTCACTCATCACCGTACGGCGCGATGACAGCGCCGGGATTCAGGTGCTGCTCGGCACCGAAAACGGCTATGGGAAGCGGACCAAACTAGATGAATTCGCGGCCCGGAAACGGGGCGGTCAAGGCGTGATCGCGATCCAGGTCAAAGGACGCAATGGTGAGGTAGTCGGTGCGCAAGCGGTCGCCCAAGAAGACGAGATCATGCTGATTACCGATGGTGGCACTCTAATCCGGACTCGCGTGAGCGAAATTTCGACGCAGGGCCGCAATACTCAGGGCGTACGGCTGATCGATCTGCATGAGGAAGAGGCCCTCGTCGGCATCGGCAAGGTTGAAGAATCCGGCAGCAATGGTGATGTCGATGAATAGATGCGAATCGCGGTGCGACGCGTGAGCGATGATCCGCAACTGCGATCGCATCGCGATGAGATCGATGCGATTGACCGGCAGCTGCAGGACTTGATCAACAAGCGGGTCGCGCTGGCGCGCGAGATTGCCGCGCTTAAATCCGAGCATCAGCAACCCACTTTTTATCGCCCGGAACGTGAAGCGCAAATATTGCAGAATGTGCTGGCGCGCAACACCGGTCCGCTACCGGGCGAGGAGATGGCGCGACTGTTTCGGGAAATCATGTCGGCGTCGTTAGCGGCTGAACAGCTACTGAAGATTGCAGTGTTGGGGCCGCAGGGAACCTATACGCAAATGGCGGCGTTAAAACATTTTGGCGGTTCGGCGGAGACCGTAGATGCCGCCACCATTGGTGACGTATTTCATGCCGTGGAATCGGATCAGGCCGGATTCGGGGTGGTTCCTATCGAAAATTCGACAGAAGGCGTAATTGCCGAGTCGATGAATCGGCTGGTCGATACCCCGCTGCGTGTCTGCGGCGAGATCGAATTGCGAATTCAACATTGTTTGCTGTCCCATGCAGATGATATTAGCCGAGTCGAGATGGTGCTCGCCCACGGCCAGGCCCTCGCCCAATGTCGGTACTGGTTGCAGCGGCAATTGCCGCACGCTGAACTTAAAACCGCGAACAGTAATGCCGAAGCTGCGAAACAAGCGGCCACCGATAAATCGGTGGCGGCGATTGCCGGTGCCGGTAATGCCGGGCTCTATGGTTTGCCGATTTTGGCTCGTGAAATCGAGGACGTGGCCGGGAATACGACGCGGTTTCTGGTGATCGGCAAGCTCGATTGCGGGCCAAGCGGCAACGACAAGACGAGTTTGTTGGTGTCGGTAAAAAATAAACCCGGCGCGTTGTTTCATCTGCTAGAGCCATTGGCGCGGCACGGCGTGAGTATGACCCGAATCGAATCGCGGCCATCTCGCACTGGCCTCTGGGAGTATGTGTTTTTTGTTGATGTGGAAGGACATGCCGCGGAACCGAAGTTGGTCACGGCGCTCGCCGACCTGGAGCGTGAAGCCGCCGTCTGTAAAATACTCGGTTCGTATCCTCGGGCGGTACTATGACGGAGTTTGATGCGTTGGCGCTGGCGGTCGTCGGAGTTCGAGGTATTAAGCCATATCGACCCGGCAAGCCGATCGACGAAGTCGAACGCGAATACGGTATAAGCAATCCGATAAAACTCGCGTCCAACGAAAATCCACGCGGCGCGCCACCCGGCGCGCGGCGGGCGCTTCAGAATATCACCGAACTCGGTCGCTATCCCGACGGCAACGCGCGAGCCCTTAAGATCAAAATCGCGTCGCGGTTAGGTGTTGACATTCAGCAGATCACCATGGGTAACGGATCTAACGATGTCCTGGAATTGGTGGCGCGTGTATTCGCGGGACCGGGAGACGAAATCATTTACTCGGCCCATGCGTTCGCGGTCTACGGGCTGGTTACGCGAGCGGTCGGCGCGAAAAGTATCGTTGTCGACGCACGTCGATGGGGACATGATTTAGACGCGATGGCGGACGCGGTAACGAATCGAACACGCGTAGTATTTATTGCCAATCCCAATAATCCGACCGGAACCTGGAGCGAGGCCCGGGCTTTACGTCGTTTTCTCGGTGTGATGCCGACAACGACAGTGGTGGTAGTCGACGAAGCCTATTGCGAATATGTCGGTGACAGTGCGTATCCCGATTGCGTGCGGTGGTTGCGAGACTTCCCGAATCTCATTGTGACCAGGACCTTTTCAAAGGTATACGGACTGGCCGCGTTGCGGGTGGGCTATGGAATCTCATCATCGGCCGTCGCGGATCTGCTCAACCGTGTACGCCAGCCTTTTAATGTAAACAGCGTTGCTCAATACGCAGCCATCGCGGCGTTGGATGACACGGAGTTTGTTGCCGCGAGCATTGCGGAAAATCATAATGAACGACAGCGGCTTTACGTGGAGTTGTCCAAACAGGGCCTCGGGTATATTCCCTCGGGTGGCAATTTCGTGAGCGTCGATGTTAAGCGGCCGGCCGTAGAAGTCTATGAGAATATGTTACGGCGGGGTGTAATCGTTCGGCCAATCGGTGAATACGGCATGCCGAATCATCTGCGCATCACAGTCGGGGTCGGCGAAGAGAATACCGCAATGCTGAATGTATTGTCGCAGTGTTTACAGGCGACTTGAGGGTTGTGGTGATCCGCGCAAAACATAATGCCTTATGGACGGTGGCAGGAGTAAGCGTTGACGATTGATTGGAACGTCGAGCGCATAGCGATCGTCGGGGTCGGCCTTATCGGAGGTTCTTTGGCCCGGGCGCTGAAGGCCGCGTGTGCGGTTACGGAAGTTATCGGAATCGGTCGCAACGAACCGAATTTACGGCGAGCCGTTGAATTGGGCGTGATCGATCGTTTTGCAACCGACGTCGAAGCTGGGGTCGATGGCGCCGATATAGTGGTTATTGCCACACCGGTCGGGGCCATGCAGGAATTATGTGGGCGAATTGCGCCGGTGCTTGGACGCGATAGTGTAGTCACGGACGTAGGCAGCGTAAAACGCGCCCCGGTCGAGGCGGCGCGGGCCGCATTTGGAGACAACTTTACACGTTTTGTACCGGGCCACCCGGTTGCGGGTACGGAAAAATCCGGTGTCGAAGCATCATTTGCCGAGTTGTATCGGCAGCGGACTGTCATATTAACTCCCGATCCTGAGACTGATCCGGCCGCGGTGCAGCGCATCACCGATATGTGGTACACGACGGGTGCCCGTGTCACCACAATGACGTTCGGTGACCACGACCGTATACTGGCCACCACCAGTCATCTGCCGCATATGCTGGCGTTTGCACTCGTGGACTTCGTGGCGAGTTCGAACGACGCGGACGCGCATTTCGAGCTGGCCGCGGGCGGGTTTTACGATTTTACGCGTATTGCGTCGAGCGATCCGGTCATGTGGCGCGATATATCGTTGGCCAATGCCGATGAGCTCGGCGCCAAGCTTCGACAGTTTGCCGATCATCTGCAGAAGGTAACCCGTGCCGTCGAAGACGGTGATGGCGCGTGGCTGCAACGCGCATTTGGAAATGCTCGGCGCGCCCGGACCGATGCGCTCGTACAACGCGAGCGTTGCGATTCAAAAAAATAGATGGTGCTGTACGAAGTTCAGGCGGGAGGGTGTCTTCAGGGTCAATTATCGGTTCCCGGAGATAAATCGATCTCGCACCGCGCGTTATTGCTTGGAGCGATCGCAAACGGAACGAGTTCGGTCAGCGGCCTGTTGCAGGGCGAAGATGTGCGCGCCACGGCCGAGGTACTGCGCCAACTTGGTGTCGATATTGAATACGCCGGCGACGTGACGCGAATTCACGGCGTGGGTTTGCATGGTTTGCAGCGACCTGCTGGCCCACTCGATCTCGGCAATTCCGGAACGGCGGTACGGCTCCTCATGGGGTTGTTGGCGGCACAGTCGTTCGCTTCGACATTGGTGGGCGACACGTCATTGTCGCGTCGGCCGATGGGGCGGGTGGTGGAGCCGTTGCAGCGTATGGGAGCGTCAATCACGATGAGCGAGGGCGATACGTTGCCAGTAGATATCGCTCCGGTCGTGGGACTGCATGGAGCCCGGCATGACTTGTCGATCGCGAGTGCGCAGGTTAAGTCGGCACTACTACTGGCCGGCCTCTTTGCGAAGGGGCGAACTGCGGTGCACGAACCGGCGCAGACTCGGGATCACACGGAGCGAATGTTGGGGGGGTTCGGCTATCCGGTGATAACGGACGGTGGATGGGTTGCCGTTGATGGCGGTGGTGCGCTGCGGGGCCGCGATGTGTCGGTTCCGGGGGATCTCTCCTCCGCCGCATTTTTTCTCGTCGGGACCAGCATTACTCCACAGTCACGTATCGTATTACCCAGTGTGGGCCTGAATCCGACTCGAAGTGGGGTGATATCCGTGCTGCGTGAAATGGGCGCCTCCATTACGGTCGCGAATGAGCGTGTCGATGCCGGTGAACCGGTCGCCGATCTCGAAGTACGTCATGCACCCCTGCACGGTGTCGCGATCGGCAAACGGCAAGTTGCACTCACGATCGACGAGCTGCCGATCCTGGCGATCGCTGCCGCTTGCGCACACGGTACCACTGTCGTAGCCGGCGCTGAAGAGTTGCGAGTCAAGGAAAGCGATCGGATCGCAGCAACGGTATCCGGGTTGCGTGCACTTGGCGTGACCGTCGAAGAACGCCGCGATGGCATGGTCATCGAAGGTGGGGGGGGCCTCGACGGCGGAACGATCGACAGCTACGGGGATCATCGTATTGCGATGGCCTTTGCGATTGCAGGACTGGCAGCCCGCGAATCAATAACGGTGCGAGACTGCGCTAACGTGGCAACCTCATTTCCGGATTTCCCTGAGTTGGCGCGAAGGGCGGGATTGCGCATTACCGTGCGGGACGTCGAATGAATAATGCGCAGGCGGTTCCCGTAGTGGCATTGGACGGCCCGGGTGGGGCCGGAAAAGGTACGCTCGGACAGGCGCTGGCGCTGCGCTTAGGGTGGCATTATCTCGACAGCGGTGCGCTGTATCGTGCGGTTGCATTGTGCGCGCAGCGCCAAAATATCGGCGACGATGACCGTGCAGGGCTTGAAAATATCGCGGAAACGCTGGATTTTGCGTGCTTTCCGGGAGCCGATGGTGAGGCTAAGATATTGCTAGGTGGACATAATGTGAGTGTTGAATTGCGCAGCGAAGAGTGCGGCGCTGCGGCCTCGGTGTTGGCGGCGCGGCCGGAACTACGCAATATCTTGTTAAATTCGCAGCGCGCCGCGCGGCAGCCGCCGGGATTGGTGGCCGACGGTCGCGATATGGGCAGCG
>JAOTWM010000722.1 GCA_029862885.1 Gammaproteobacteria bacterium | reverse complement strand
GTGCCTGAAAGCCGAGCTCGCCAGTGGCGCTGGCGAAATCGGCGGTTGAAACAAGATCAATATCCTTCCCCCAGGATGACGCTATGCCACACAAAAGGGGCGAAGCATATTCGCTGTCCATATCGACCACATCGCTAAGGGCCACGTCCTGACCTTAGTTTAGCAGCTGCCGAGATTGCCTTGTAACTGTTGTCATAAAAGCTGAGACAGGCAGCGCGTTGACCTTCGTTCAGGGGCTTGCCATTTCGCCGAAACCGGTGATTTTCGATTTCGAACAAATCACTATTGTCCTTATCCAGCTTGATGCCCAGTTCATCAGCGATGTCAACGAATGAGTTGATTGCGCCCCCAACCAACCATGCGCACCCCAGATCGAACCAAACGCCGGGTGCGATTACTTCGGAGTACGCGCGTCCGCCGATGCGGTGTGATCCCTCGAGTACCGTGTATGTCAGTCCGAGCCGGCTCAGTTCCTTGGCCGCCGACAGGCCTGCTGCACCCGCGCCAATAATTACAACGTCTGATTCTGAGGGCATGAATTGTCTCCCTGTCTCCGCCACTGGCAAAAGCAGACACTCATATAATCGGAATTATGATCGCCACCCAAGTCAGATACTCGTTAATGTCCTGTTTCCCCGTTTTTAACCTGTTGCAACATTTTTTGGGTTACCAGCGAAATACACTTCTAGATTGTCGATCGCAACATCGCATATCGCTGCCGTTGCATCTGGTGTGTTATATGCGTTGTGAGGGGTCATTACTACATTGTCTAGTTTCGTGAATGGGTGATTCTGCGGAAGTGGTTCTTCGATAAACACATCAGTTGCCATAGCTCCTGAACTGCCCCCGTTCTTTGGCCGCTGGGTTGGTTAGGTTTTCCATTTTTCACGTATGCCAAAATACGCCATTGCAGGCGTGATGTAATTCTGCGAGCTATGCGGCCGTCTTTCATTATAACGCTGACGCCACTTTTCGATGATCACTCGCGCTTCAGTCAAACTAGTAAATAGTTCCGCATTTAAACATTCCTTGCGAAAAGTGCCGTTGAAGCTTTCATTGCTACCGTTCTGCCACGGCTTACCAGGGTCGATATTCGCCAACCGAATACCGTATCCTTTTATCGCCTCCCGCAGTGACCCAGCGAGCAGTTCGCTGCCGTTGTCTGAACGAATCGCGGTCGGCACACCAAAGCGGGTGATTAATGCTTTCAGCTCCGCTTTGACGTGCTGATGCTGTAGATGCCGGCCGGTCTTGATCGCCAAACAATAGCCGGTGGCTTCGTCCTTTACGGTCAAACACCGCAACGGCTCGGTATCGTGATACCGATCGTGCACGAAATCCCAGGCCCACACGTCATTGCGGTGCCGGGCCGGTCCGTCGAGTTGGGCTCCGCTTTTAATCTTGCGACGTGGCCGATACGGGGGCAAGGATAGGCCATTCAAACGCCACAGCCGATACACTCGTTTGTTGTTGAGCCGCCAACCCCGCAGGCGCAGATAACCACCGGCTAACCGGTAACCCCAGCTCGGGTCCTCCCGTGCCACACTGCGCAACGCCGCCGACAACCAGCGATCCCGCCGCGCCCTGACCGACCGATACCCGATCCCCGAACGCGGGGTCGAACATAACCACGCCGCTCGACGACCGCTTAAACCCCGACTCAATGCCAACCGTGCCATCGCCCGCCGTCCCGACGGGCTCACCACTTTTTTGCCTGAATCTCCTTCATCACTTCCACTTCTAAATCCCGTTCCGCCACCAACTTCTTCAGCCGGGCGTTTTCTTCCCGTAAACGCCTCAACTCCCGCACATCCGATACCTCCATCCCCCCAAACTGCTTACGCCACCGATAGATCGTTTGCTCCGCCACTCCACGCTTGCGCGCCGTCGCCGCTACCGTCGTCAATTCCGCTTCCCTTAAAATCAATACTATCTGCTCTTCTGTATAATGACTCTTCTTCATCTTGGTTCTCCTCAACCTGAGAAAAACCTAACATAACCTTGGACCAAAGTTTAGGGAGCACTCCA
>JAOTWM010000194.1 GCA_029862885.1 Gammaproteobacteria bacterium | reverse complement strand
ATCGTTGAATCATCTTATACCCACTCGTCGAGCGATTCACCGGATAAACTCAGCCGTGCATTGATCCGAGCGAATGCTTCCACCACGAAGGCATCGTGTTCGACGACTAATCGCTTAATTGCCCCCCAATAGATCATTTACCAAATACCTTTTCGGGCATCTCCTCCCCAACCCGATCCACGTCCTAATTCCGTTCACCCAGTTCTGTTATTTAGTTGTCGCGTTGACTAGTTCCCGGTGGGGTAGTGTTCTGACCCTACTCACTCGTCCTGCCGTACGCGCATAATAAGGAATTGCCATTGGTGCACCGAGCAGTCGGGCGCGCCTGAATAACGTTCCCATCGCGACATTTTGAGCGATGTGGGTGAAAGATTATGAAATGGTCGGCTATAACTCATTGTAATATTATGATATATTAGCATCTTCTAAATTTAACACTTTAGAGATTATGCGCATATTGCGGTGCAGCATCATGATTGATGTCGTAAGTACCCTGGCCGACGGGGGGGGCTGGACCACGGCAAATCATGAAGTAGTTATATATATCCATCAACCTATTCGGGGCCTCAAAAAACCAAAATGGCCCTAAGACGAAATAAAAAGTACCCGCTGTGTGGCGCTAAGAAAAAGAAGTCACCCGGACGATGCAATAACACAGCATTGTGGAATGGAAAGTGCGTGTTCCATGGCGGGATAGGGCCAGGGAAGAAGCATCGGATCAAGTTCGCACGAATTCTCTGGGGAACGCCGAAATTACGCGAGACCTCGAATCGGGTATCGATTGGCGATCGGTGGGACCAGGCCAAGGTAGAAGCGCACCTGGTAAATCATGGTTTTGATCTATCGAAGCCTTACGAATACCGACGTATAGCGGGGCAGTACGTGTATATGCAGGATCAACGTCCGTTCCCATCTGAATCGGAAGTTAACCCCGAGGTAATACCTAATCATGCCACATAACCACCTAGATCAAGTTAATCTGTACCAGCGCATATAGCCCGTCTGGCGATTATAGCCAAAGACCTTCACGAAGAAGAATTGGAGGAATTGAATACTTACGTTGGGAATATCACCGGGCAAGGCGCTGCCAACGAAGATTCAGCTCCCATTGACTTTAGTTCTATGAGCGATCAGGAGCTTCAGAACTTCATACAGGAACACGAAGAACAGCTAAATCAATCAGCCGCTCAGTAAACTGCGCAATTAGTCATAAATGCCAGTTTGGCCATTGATGCGGCGCACCCTAATATCCATTCATAGCAAGATGCTAGATTATGCATTGTTTTGATTCGTTATCTCCGGGGTTTGTTCAAACATCTCCTGCAACAGCGACCAAATCGCCGGTGAAGTTACATCCATTTCAATCGCGGCGTATTCAATAATTGCCTTTCCAAATGCCGTAGGCTTGTAGCTTACCAACTGTTCGGCGGACGCATCAGCTTGTCTCAGAAGATTTGGCGTAAGCTTAACGTATTCCGTCTCAAGGGCACCAAATTCCAAAAGACGGCCTATTGCGGCGTTATTGGCGGCGTTCGAAAGAGCTTGCCTCATTGTCTTGGTTTGAAAGTGAGGAACACAATGGTTCGCGGCCGCCATCGCGAGAACCCACCAGCAAGTGAAATCCAACGACTGGGCGGCGGATTTGACAGCTAAAATGCGTTTTAGATCGATTTCTTTAAGCGATTCAATGATCGCGTCTGATACTTGCGAGCGAGCATGGGCCGGATCCCCATCGGGATCGTAGAAATTCACCCGAACATTTGCGATGTCAAAAAGAAGACGATCGGAATCGGATCGAAATATCAGTACTTCTTCTGGCAGCCGGACTGAATGCGCCAAGCCAATTTCGTACATAACGTTGCCGCTGCGTATTGGTTCGCCTTCGACGTGCCCGGAAGTCGTGACATCCGCAAAGATTAGACGATCATTCGTAATGCCACCAAGTATTTCCGTAAGGATCGAGTCGCCAATCCGTCGGGAGTCAACTCGGTGAGGTTCGAAGGAAGTGTCGTTAATCGCAACGCTGCGGATAGCCGGTGAAATTACGTCTTCCCATCGGGGCTGAAACCGATCGTCAAAGCTCATCGCGACGAATATTTTATTCTCGCGCGGAAAGGGTGAGAAGAGTCCAAAGTAGTTGTGTGGAAACACTGCTTTCCGCTAAGTTTGTTCTGAAACACAAGAATCAATAGATGATGCCGTGTTTTCTCTTTAGCTGATCAATATCTCTTTGTAGCGATCTATCTCTAATGTCCCTCTGTTCTTGGTTGCCTCTATCTAGAATACGACCAACTCTTTGTTCTCGGCGTAATTTTTTTATTTCACTGAGAATCTGATCTTCTTTATTGATTATTCGATATTCAGTCTTCCGTGTGGTGGTCATCATAGGCAATTCGGATTCGTGAACAGCCGGGCCTGAATCGGGGCTGGCATGAATCTGATGATTCTTGAGTCGTTTCTGGTGTTCTTCGTCGCTGATAGGAACGCCTTTGTTAGATTCACCGGATTCAATGATCTGAGGAGTACCGCTATATGTCCATTCCCCAGCATAGGCAGAAATGGAAAAGATCAAGGTAATTAAAACCGCAACGTTCCGTTTCATGTTAGTCCCCTTTGTCGATTGATTTTGAATGCCACATGTTCTCATCATAGTAGGGCCGATCCGTTCATGTCCTTATGATAGTATATTCGCGACGTAACGCATTGCTTTCGCCATCCCAGTCGGCGACGGATTCATACGCCCAAACAGCCCCCGTGAGACTATGAGTCCCAAACATTCCCGCATGAATCACAAACGTGCGGTCCCACCAATCCGGTTCCCTTTCCTATTACCTCCAGTCGTGATTGTGCCATCCACACAAAAAGCTCGGTCGTGATACCGTCAACGGGCTGCGGCTCTACGAGAAAGTGGACCGAATATGGCGAGAAGTAGACCCGGCGCTCGACCACCATTCCCGTGTGCCCACGGCGGCGATCTCGAACAATATTGCCAAGTAATATTCTATCCATGGTCATGCTGGGCTTGAAATGCCGCCAATGTAGAAACCCAATTTGATACCGGTCCTGAGGCTAACTAGGTACAGTCAAATAATAATCCTATACTGGATACCATACGAGAATCTGGCTCACTCAGGACGATTCAACTCGTCGGTACGATCGGCTTTCTATAGGAGGTTCTATACATGCGCTGTCCAAGCTGTAGTCATGAGCAAGAAGGGGATTTTCGGTGCGACCAGTGTGGGATCATATTTCACAAATACAATGCCTATCAGACTAAGCAGTCTAATACGAAAACCAAGAAGCGAAACTCATTTTTGGTCGTTGCTCTAATAGTTGTTTCGATCGGTGTCGTTATAGCTTATAGCTTGACCAAATCTCCAGAGGAAGCACTCCGACATGAAGGCGCAGCAAACTCCAACGCATTTGATTCTGAGAAAACCATACAAAGTATTCAGCAGAGCGATACGTCAAACGCGAGCGAAGCAATCGCATTGGCAATGAATGCCACAGTTGGCGTGATTACCTCTACTGGTAGCGGGTCTGGATTTTTCATTAGCAGCGATTGTAAGATCGTTACCAATCGCCATGTAGTCGCGGCTGATCCCATTAGCACTGCTGCAGTGGATAACGCTATAGAGGAGGCTACAGAGCAACTTGAGGAATTACGTTCACAAATTGACTCTGAGGCACAAACGTTTTTCGCTAAATGTCCAAATTGTAATACCGACGATTACCAACGTTATATGAGGCCCCTTGAGGAGCGCTATGAAGAACTGGAGAGTATTATCCTAGATCACGTAGGGGGAGCCGAGAATAGTATTGAAAATCAGGGCGAAATAGTAATTGAACTTATTGACGGATCAAGATATCCAGTCGTAGAAGTGGAAGTAAGTGAAACACTTGACGCGGCATTACTCCAAATCGATGCGGATAATTGCCCTGTTATTGAAATAGGAAGTCTTAGTAATATGTCGATCGGTGATCCAGTTTATGCCGTTGGTAACCCACGTGGCCTAAAAAATAGTGTAACAGCGGGAATATTTTCCCAGTACCGACAATCAGCCAACGGAAACTATATTCAAACTGACGCGTCAATCAATCCAGGAAATAGCGGCGGGCCGTTAATTGACAAGGAGGGTCGGGTAATCGGAGTTAATTTCCTTAAATTGACAGAGTCTGAGGGATTAGGATTCGCTATTGCCATAAACAGTATTCTTTCGCAGTTCGATCTCTAAAGGTCGAATGCTTAAATGATACGCGGCCCCGCTGCTTTGCCTGTCATTGGTGTTAACCGGCACCGGGTCTCAACGCCGATCGGCGCGCTAAGTCGGTGAGATGTATGGAACCGACTGGATCAAACTTGGGCGCTTGTTAACAATCATGTGGGAAAAGTCACAGTAGAGCGAGGGAGGGGGAATTCGGTTCATGGGACAGCGCTGAAAGCCAAAATGTTACCAAGTATAGTTTCCGAATATCTATCAGGCCAAAAACCTAAAAATTGATCGAAAAAGACGTTATTCTGGAGAAGTTAGCCATGAAATTATGTTGGCGATAAGGGAAATGGGAAAAATAAAACCATACCAGATACCCCAAAAGAAGCCATAAGAATTTTGATAACTCTGTGGCCCATAATGTTGGGCGCAACCATTAAGCAGTAGAAAGACAATTAAAATTAGAATGAATGCTAGTAGTTTTTCATTTGCACTTAAAAAGATTTAATACATATTATCTATTTCTTCTGGATAACCATTATCTACTGCGTCAATAGCTGAACTTGTAAACACATCTGGCACGTTAAAACGCTGGCAATAATTAATAATATTATTTTTTAGTGTTTGTTTTTCATCATTATCATCAAGAGCCGATGCCCAATATCCAGCTAAAATTGCAGCAAAATGGTGTGACTTCATGTTTGGGTGAATATTTTCCCAAGTTTTATACATTAGTTTTCTATACTTCTTCATCTGCCATACACCGCCATGCAATTGCAATTGTGCTTTCTCCATTTCATTTATATTTGTACCAATATTTTCATCAGACAACATTGCAGCCTGTTTGTATTTAATATCTTCAAACATTCAAAAGTCCTCCAACAAAACACGGTGCTGAAAATAGAATTAAAATGAGTGGTAGGAGTATTTTCATTTTTATTGAACCTGATCAGCTATTGATATTATAACCGACGTTCCCCCCATATTGAGTAGCACGAGCAACTAGAGTCCAATAACCTTATGCAAGGAGATTGGACATGAAGAAGCGCTACAGTGACGAGCAGATCGTCGGTTTTTTACGCGAATCGGAATCAGGCGTTTCGTTGAAAGATCTGTGCCGGCGGCATGGTTTTTCGGAAGCGAGTTTCTATGCCTGGCGGAACAAGTTCTCGGGCCTTGAGGTCGCTGACGTGAAACGACTGAAAGCGTTAGAGGCGGAGAATACGCGGCTGAAGAAGCTGTTAGCCGAGGCGATGCTTGAGCAAGAAGTGACGCGCGAGGTGTTAAGAAAAAAGTGGTGAGCGCGGTTTCTCGACGCCACATGGTCCGTCACATGACGACCCAGGGGTTAACAGAACGTCGCGCACTTCGGATAGTTAGGATGAGTGCGAGTGCGCTGCGGTATTCGCCTAAGCCAGATAAGAACGGACCGCTACGCGAGGCGATCCTTAATCTGGCGCATCGGCACCGCCGCTATGGTGCGCCGATGATTGACCTAAAACTTCATCAGGCCGGTTGGGTGGTGAACCATAAGCGCGTGGAACGAGTGTATACGGAGATGGGGTTACAAGTACGCAAGCGACGACGTAAGAAGATCCCGGTGAGTGATCGTCAACCGCTCATTCGGCCGTCGGCGCCGAACGAGGTCTGGTCGTTGGATTTCGTCTTCGATCGTGTCGCGGGTGGACGTGTTTTGAAGATCCTGACTATCGTTGATGATGCGACACACGAATCAGTGGCGGTCGAAGCTCGCCATTGGTTTGGCGGTAACCAGGTAGTTGAACGGCTTTCGCGATTAGCTCATACGAGAGGTCTGCCGAAAGTTATTCGTTCAGATAATGGGAAGGAATTTATCGGAAAGGCAATGCTCAGGTTTGCTCACGATAAGGGCATTGCTCTAAGACCGATCGAGCCAGGCAAGCCAAATCAGAACGCTTATATCGAATCGTTCAATGGCCGCTTGCGCGACGAATGCTTGAACGAGAATTGGTTTTTAAATCTCGCTCATGCTCGCCGACTCATTGGGATATGGCGATTGGATTACAACGATGAACGACCTAAGAAAGCGCTTGGTGGGTTAACACCAGCGGCTTATGCGACACAGATGGTAAATGCTAGTAAATTAAACTCGGACTCTAGTGCTAACTGCTACTCATGAAGGGGGAACGTCGCGCTGACTCAAGCCCGTTCAGGTTTGAAGAAATACTTTCGGTTTTGCAACACGAAAAGGAAACATCAAACACTAAATGCTAAACCTGATGAGGTATATTATGCTGACCTACCATTGCTTAAACAGGTAGGATAAATCAAGATCTACGACAATAGAAATACACTTATGATTCTTGATTTACTGTCCAACTGACGGGGGCCACTTCTTTACGACTTTGAGTGTCCGCTATAGGGAAAGCAGACGCTCAAAACTAAAATTTCAGCTTCTGCTATCGACCCAGGCTGTCCGAAAACTCAATGAGGAATATAATCAACATTTCCCACTGAGGACTAAGCGATGAGTGGTTTTATCGAGGGTGAGGACCGCCATCAAGCCACCCTATTTCCGGACCGTCTCGACGATTTTGTTGCCCAAGACAGTGCCGTTCGGGTTATCGATGTATTTATCGATGATCTGGATATTTCCGGTCTCGGATTCAAATCCGAAGCGAAGGCGACCGGTCGGCCAGGCTATCATTCGACCACGCTGCTAAAGCTCTACGTGTACGGTTATCTCAATCGAGTGCAATCATCTCGGTGCCTGGCTCGAGAGGCACGACGTAATGTCGAACTCATGTGGCTAATTGGCCGGCTCGCTCCCGACTTTCGCACGATTGCCGATTTTAGGAAAGACAACGGTGAAGCCATTCGTTTGGTTTGTCGTGAGTTTGTGATGCTCTGCAAGAAATTGGATTTATTCGCGGATGCCTTTGTGGCGATCGACGGCAGCAAGTTCAAGGCGGTGAATAACCGCGACCGCAATTTCACGAGGGCGAAGATGAAACGTCGACTGCAACAGATCGATGAGAGTATCGAACGCTATCTCGGTCAGATTGCCAGTGCGGATCGGCAGGAAGCGGAAGTGGCCAAGGGCAAAAGCGGGCGTCTGGAAGACAAGATTGCGAAATTGAAGGAGGAGATGGCCCGCCTAAAGAAGTTAGAAACCCAGATGCTTCAAGCGCCGGACCAACAGATCTCACTGACTGATCCGGATGCTCGATCGATGGCAACGAGTGGCCGCGGCACGGGGATGGTGGGATACAACGTTCAAACGGCCGTCGATGCGAAGCATCACATGATCGTGGCGCACGAAGTGACGAATGTGGGTCACGATCGGACCCAGCTGGCCAATATGGCGACACACGCTAAGGAAGCGATGGGCACTGACAAGCTGGAAGTCGTTGCTGACCGTGGTTACTTCAGAGGCGAAGAGATATTGGCGTGTGAGGCGTCTGGGATTGCGATCTATCTACCGAAGCCTCAAACCTCCGGCAAGCCGGCGAAAGGGCAGTATAGTAAACGCGACTTTATCTACAAGCCCGAAGATGACGAATACGAGTGTCCGGCAGGGGAACGTCTCACACGTCGAACGGAGACGCATCAAAATGGCTTAACGATCCACCGTTACTGGGTTTCAGTTTGCCAAACGTGCTCCCTCAAGTCGAAGTGCACGAATGGCAAAGAAAGGCGTGTCAGTCGTTGGGAGCACGAAGCGGTACTTGAAGTGGTTGAAGCGAGGTTGAACAAAGAACCGGAACGGATGCGAATTCGCCGACAAACCGTCGAGCACCCGTTTGGCACGCTCAAGTCATGGATGGGGTCGACGCACTTCCAGATGAAGACGCTGAAGAAGGTGAGTACGGAGATGAGTTTGCACGTGCTGGCATACAACATGAAACGAGCGATATCGATACTGGGAGTAGTCCCGATGATCGAGGCGATACGGGCTTAGGAGGGGTTACCTTCTTTTTATTCGCGTAAAACGCCTGCCCCTACGGGTTCTAAGCAAATCGCTCACCAACGAATCCAACACGATAGAATTGGAAAAGTAGGGAATGGATTCACGGTGATCGGCCTAGAAAGGCTTCTAAGACTGACTACGCCAGATTCCATGGTGAATTGAAGTTTATGGACAGCCTGGACCCAGAGTGTGTGAAAACGCAGGATCAAAAGTGTTGGTGGGGATAACGATCACGCTTCTTGGATTCTAACGTTATAAGTGGAGCTTCAACTGCAAAGATTGTCTCTGCTGATGAAGATCAAGTAGCACTGTCCCAACAGTTTCATAGTTTTTTGTGTTTTCACACAGCCTCGACCCAAAGGAGTCCCCCCACGCTCGCGTCAACTAGCAAGAGCCGCGGCAAGCAGTTGGCTTGGTGTGGTGGCTGAAATTTGGTAGGACTGACCGGCGGGAATAAGCAATATTGGACGTATCGGCTGGAATCAGCCAGATCTTGGGTGTTCTAGGGCTGGACGGCGTCGTTAATATCTTTCTTTTCTTGGTGGAATAAGGAAAATAGGGTGTTAATATTGCCTATACTCTCGCGCCGTGACGTCAAGCACGTCCACTTCACCTGTGCCTGTCCGAGGGACCCCGCCTTCCACTCGGTAGGGACTTTGGCGCGGCACTGTCCCAGCAGCTCACCCTCTAGCGCGGGTTTGCCGCACTAGAGGCTATTCTGACAGTGTGAAAACTTATTGGTTGCAGGTTGCAAACGCTGCTGCTGAGGCTGCTGCTCCGGCTTTCGCGCTTTTAGTAGCGATCGCGACGGTTATCCCTAGGATTGGAGACTGTAAATTAAATTGTGTAACTGCTTATAGGCCGATAATCTCTATGATAAAGGAGAAGGTAAATGAGCAAAACCGAGATACCAGAAGATATCGCGGCGTTAGCGC
>JAOTWM010000721.1 GCA_029862885.1 Gammaproteobacteria bacterium | reverse complement strand
ACAAGAATACGCATCACGTTTTCCTCGAACCGGAAGGACTGGACACCGACTGGTTTTATCCCAACGGTATCTCCACCAGTCTCGCTGAGGAGGTACAGATACAGGTGGTGCGCTCGATTCCCGGACTGGAAGAAGCCGAAATCGTGCGCCCCGGTTACGCGGTGGAGTACGACTTCATCCCGCCGACGCAATTGAAAGCGACACTGGAGACCAAGCGTGTGCGCGGATTGTTCCACGCCGGGCAACTCAACGGCACCTCAGGTTATGAAGAAGCGGCGGCGCAGGGGCTCATGGCCGGCATCAACGCCGCTCTGCAGGTGCAGAAACGCGATCCGTTTGTGCTGACGCGCATGGATGCGTACATCGGCGTGCTGATCGACGACCTCGTCACCCAGGGCACGAAAGAGCCGTACCGCATGTTCACCTCGCGCGCCGAATACCGTTTGCTGTTGCGGCAGGACAACGCCGACTTGCGCCTCATGGGTAAAGGTTACGAACTCGGGTTGATTCCGAAAGACGTGTACCAGGCGTCACTCGACAAACATAAGGCAGTGGACGTGGAAGTGAAGCGGCTCAACCACACGGCAGTGGTGCCCAACAAGCCGACGCTGGCGCAGTTGTCGCAGATCGGTATTACCGACCTCAAAGGTCCGACCACTTTGGGTGGGTTGTTGCGCAGACCGGAAATCAATTACGGTCAGTTGATCGACGTGTTCAACGGCGCATCGGTGCCGAAGACGGTAGCGGAGCTGGTGGAGATTCAGGTGAAGTACGAAACGTTTATCGAGCGGCAGAACCAGATGGTCGCCAAACAGAAGAAGCTGGAGAACTACGTTATCCCTGTGGACATGGATTACCGGGGCGTTTCCGGCCTGTCGAACGAGGAAGTGCAGAAGCTGGAGGAAATCCGCCCGGCGACTCTGGGTCAGGCCCTGCGCATTTCCGGCGTGACACCCGCGGCGATCAGCATCCTCATACTACTACTGGAACGCCGCCCCGCCGCACCTGCGGCTTGACACTCCTCATGCACACCGATTCCGTACAATGGATCCTCGAAGTCGACAAGCGTGACATCGCGTACATCGTCGGATTGTTCGATGCGTATGACGACTTCGCAGTGGTGCGCACGCTCGATCCGGCGCGGGGTCATATTGAATTGATGGCCTCCCCCGACTACGTCGGCGAAATCGCCAAACTGATAGAGCGCCTCGCCGAAGAAATCCCTCTGCGCATTCTGAAACAATAAAAAAATTATCCACAGATGATAGAAAAGAACAAAACAAAGATCCTTCGCTAGTGCTCAG
This sequence comes from Gammaproteobacteria bacterium, assembly GCA_029862885.1. Lineage (GTDB taxonomy): Bacteria > Pseudomonadota > Gammaproteobacteria > Arenicellales > JAOTWM01 > JAOTWM01. The sequence goes on along the minus strand of JAOTWM010000721.1, from coordinate 730 downwards.
GATGACAAATTGATATGGCATGTCATTCTGAGGAGCCATAGGCGACGAAGAATCTATGTTTTCATCGGTGTTTATCTGTGGTCGATTCAGCTTTTAAATTTAAAACTCAATAACAGAATGCCTCGGCAGGTTTTTTAATTTATCTTTACCATTAAGGAAGGTTAACTCAATTATAAAAGCGGCTTCGACAATTTCCGCTTTAAAGTTTTCTCGAATAAGGTCGACCGTCGCGGCCATGGTGCCGCCGGTGGCCAGCACGTCGTCTATCACCACCACGCGTTCGCCCTTCTTCAACGCATCCTGATGAATCTCAACGGTATCGGTACCGTATTCGAGATCGTAAGTCTGCTGAAACGTTTTGTACGGAAGCTTGCCGGGTTTGCGCACCATGACGCATCCCGCTCCCAGCGCATAAGCGAGCGCCGCGGCGAAGATGAACCCGCGCGCTTCGATGCCCACCACGCGATCGATCTTCTTCCCCACATACCGTTCCTTTAAATGATCCACCACTTTGGCGAACTGCACGGGGTCGCCCAGCAACGGCGCGATGTCCTTGAAGATGATGCCTGGCTTGGGAAAGTCGGGGATGTCCCGGATGATCTGCTTGAGCGATTCCATACGATTCCTTTCGGGTGATTCAATTGTGCAAATTGTTTTCGGATGAGTGTCTAACTTAAAGAGCAAACCCTATCATTTTTTGAGATACAGCAGGGGATTTTTGGCATGCGTG
>JAOTWM010000719.1 GCA_029862885.1 Gammaproteobacteria bacterium | reverse complement strand
GCGGGTATAAGGCTGTTGCTGGCGATATTGACGATGATCCGGTCAATATAGGGGAGCTGGCTGCCGTGTTCGTCGACGCGATGGTAATGGGGATTTCGGGCAAACACGAAGCGCTCCGACGGGGGGTGCGTGGTATTCATCCAGGGCTGCAGGGTAGGCAGATCGGGATTGTCAAATCTGTACATATGATCCATACGATGATGCAGGCCCGCCCAGTTGCGGGTCCCAGCCCGGGCAACTTTCTGTTCGAGTTCCTGTGCCTTGTCGTACCGAGCATGAAACTGCTTCAAATAATGGGCGGGACGGTAGATAAACAACGGTCGCGCCCCGGCGAGGGCGGGAAGAAAGTATGGATTCGGCTGGCTCCAGCGGAATCGAATAGTCGTTTCGTTGATGATCTCCACGCCGGGTGGTTGACCATCTGCTAATAAATTTGTCGGCGGACCGAGGGGGGATAGATCCTTGTCGTTTGCCACGTCTTCCCAGTAATACCGGAAGTCTTCCGTGGTGAACGGATGACCGTCGGACCATTTGTGTCCCGCGCGCAGATGAAAAGTGAACACTCGATTGTCGTCTACCTCAAACCGTTCCAGGATATCCGGCACGAAGGCGAGTTGTTGATCGTAACCGACCAGCCGGGCATAACCATAGACCACCAGCATGCGGATGTCTCGCGCCTTGCCCATGAGCAGGCGGAGCTCGCCGCCATGGCGGCCGGCGCTCTTGCCGGTTCCCGCATAACTGACGACAAACGGTTTTTGTGGCACACGCTCCTCGACCGGCGCCAGACGGCCGGCCTGAACCGCCTCGGTCAACGCCGGTACTTCCAACAGACGCAATGGTCCGGCAATTGAAGTTGAACTGGCGACCCAGGCAAGGCTCAAGAACAAGAATAGGTAGCGCAGAATTATGGTCATGCCCTCAAGCTGTCGGCGGCGGTGCCGACCTCGGCGCGCACAGCGTGGCCGGTATCTACTTGAATCAGTTTGGTCTGCGTCTGCGCGGCCACTTTGAACGGTGGAGCCCAAGCCGTCGGATCAGAAGCCTTGCCCTCCATCAGGGCACCCATGTCCAGTCGTCGATCCAAGTCGGCGTACGGCACCGCCGAGACCAGGGCCTTCGTATACGGGTGAATCGGATCGCGAAACAACAGCTCTCTCGGCGCAACCTCCACTAATTTCCCCTGGCACATGACGGCAATCCGGTCGGACACATAGTCCACCACCGCCAGATTGTGTGAGACAAACAGGTAGGTCAATCCCAACTCCTGTTGCAGCTCCTCAAGCAGATTCAAGATCTGCGCCTGTATTGAAACGTCCAGGGCGGACACCGGCTCATCACAAATCAATAAGTCGGGCCGCAACGCCAGGGCCCGGGCGATGCCGATGCGTTGCCGCTGCCCGCCGGAGAAACTATGCGGATACCGATTCAGAAACCTCGGATCCAAACCCACCAGCCGCAACAGTTCTTTGGCCATTTCCTCATGGTAAGCCTGGTCGCCAATCTTATGAATAATCAATGGTTCGCGCATGATGTCGAATACCGTCATGCGCGGATTCAGGGAACTGAAAGGATCCTGGAAGATCAGCTGCATCTTTTGTCGCGCCACAAGACCCGGTTCGCCCTCCAAGGCCAGTATATCGGTGAGCGTACCGCGATCGTTGTAGAGGATACTCCCGGCATCAGGTTGCAGCGCGCGCATGATGATCTTGGCGACCGTAGTCTTGCCACAACCGCTTTCTCCCACCAGCCCCAGACATTCACCGCGATGGATGTCGAAGCTCACATCATCGACTGCAGTAATAAGATTTTGTTCGCCGCCACCGAACCAGCCACCGCCTTTCCGAATCTGAAAGGTCTTGCGCAGATTCCGCACTGACAGATGGGGGCCGGCCGCTTCCGCATCCGGGGGCCACGGACGTTTATCCTTCAACAATGGTCCGGTCTGAAACTCCACTTCTCGAAGCGGTTGTAATCGTTCACCGGGCTTCATGTCGAAGTGGGGAACGGCGTTGAGTAGGGCGCGCAAATAGGGG
>JAOTWM010000720.1 GCA_029862885.1 Gammaproteobacteria bacterium | reverse complement strand
CCACCACCAAGAGCGTTAGCCACCCTGATGCAATAGTCATCGTCAAAATGAAAATCAGCGTCGAGGTAAGATAAGCCCTTGTAGAATGCAAACGAGGGCTCCGACACCAGTTGCAAGCCGTCTTTCAAGCCTGAAACCGCCATGATTGCCGGCGAATGTGCATGAATAATGGCATTCACATCTGCACGCGTCCGAAACACATGGGTCGCCGGATTTACCGCTGCAAAATTGACTCGGTGGTTGCTACCGTCAATGACTCTTGCCTGGTAGTCGACCTTAACCATATCTCCCGCACAAATTTCATCAAAATGATAGTCATGGGGGTGGGTAAACAGTTCACTACTGACACCGGGAAGTCGGGCCACAATCGAACCGGCAGTAAGGTCGGACATGCCCAGTTTATCCAGCCAGCGGAACCCGGCTGCCATATCAACCCGTAACTCCTCTTCGGCAACGTGGGCACTACTAGGTTTGGAGATAGATGCCAACTTAGCCTCCAGTCGAACCTCGCATCTGAGTGCCGATACTATCCCGATACATCTTTAGATTGATAGTAAAAAATATTATTGTCTTCAAAAATTCAAAAAGTTCAGTGTCGATTGATCCGGCTTTCCCACTAAACGTCCGTTTGTGGCCGGAGCTTGCCTCCTGCCTGAATTATATGAGGGTCTACTATTGAGAAAACCGACGCTCAATCTGGATGAGTCAGCGGCGATAGGCGATCCATAAGAGACACCTAACTACCTCTAAATTTTCTCTTCCTCAAAGCCTAAAAATATGTTTTTGTGGCAATAAGCTTCTCATGCGCCCTTTTCGGAATCCATTTCCGGGAATTAAACTCTGGTTGTTTGGTTTTATGGCAAATAGCCTTTCAAATGGAGAATTCGGTTACACTTGATCCAAGGTCAATGAGGTCCATATCGATGTCCAATAAGATCACAGCGTGGTTAGAAGCTCTCGGACTTGATGAATACCAGGAGCTTTTCGCTGCTCAGCGCATTGATTATGAGGTTTTGCCGGAGCTAACCGATGCTGACCTTAAGGACCTGGGTATACCACTTGGTCCACGCAAGAAACTCCTAAAATCAATCTCGAAACTAACACCTGATACAGGCCCCGCAGTGATCCACGAAGCGACAGCGGTCTCGACTCCCGATGCGGAACGGCGACAGTTAACTGTAATGTTTTGTGATTTGGTCGGATCGACCGAACTATCTCAGATACTGGATCCGGAGGATATGCGGGAAGTTAATCGCGCCTATCAGGACGCCTGCAAGAAGGCCATCGAAAGATATGACGGTTATGTTGCGCGCTATATGGGCGATGGTGTTCTCGCGTATTTTGGTTATCCGATGGCACACGAGGACGATGCTCAGCGGTCACTGCTCGCCGGGTTAGAGGTTGTCGATGCCATGCGTGCCGTAAATTCAAAAGTCGGCAACATTATAAGTACAGCACTGCGAGTGCGAGTAGGTATTGCCACGGGCCCGGTGATTGTGGGCGATATCATTGGTGACGAGGCATCGATGGAAAGTGCTGTTGTCGGTGAAACACCCAATCTCGCCTCTAGATTGCAGGGAATTGCCGGCGAGGACACTGTAATCGTATCAGCGGCAACCTATGAACTGACCCGCAAGCAATTCCAGTTCGAAGATCTTGGGGCACAACACCTAAAAGGCTTCGATGACACTGTTCAATGCTGGTGTGTCAAACATGAACGCACTGGTGGCAGTCGATTTGAAGCATCCGCAGGGGAAAACTTGACCCCATTCGTTGGGCGCAGTGAAGAATTAGAGATTCTTAAACGACGCCTACATATCGCCCGCAGCGGCGAGGGGCAGGTTATTTTAGTTTCAGGTGAAGCGGGGATCGGAAAATCGAGACTTGCGCAGAGTCTTCATGAACATATGGATGACGACGATTTATTTCGCAGCTATCAATGTTCCCCGGTGCATAGCTCCAGCGCCTTCTATCCCGTAATTGCCAATATCGAGCGCAATGCTCATATCAATTTGGGAGACTCTTCCGTAACTAAA
>JAOTWM010000717.1 GCA_029862885.1 Gammaproteobacteria bacterium | reverse complement strand
TTGATCTTGACTTTGCGGGGGTGGACCTTTTTGCCACCGAGATTTTGCATCATACTTTGCAGTTGCCCCGTCATTTCTTCCATTCCGGGCGGACCGAAGATTTCCACGCCCATACTCGAAGCGCTTACTTCGATTTCCACCTCCTTGTCGTCCAATTTGTGCTCCCGCAGCAATTTACGGAAACGCTGACGGGCGGCGCCGCCGTCAGGCTCGTCATTCCCACCGCCGTCGCGTGCCGGGGGCAATAGAATGTCCAGGATTCGTTCTTCGGCGGCGTCTTCAGCACGGGGAGTAACCTTTTGGACTTCCTCCTCCCGAGTCATTTTTACCGCCATGTCCGCGAGGTCGCGAATGATCGAATCGACTTCTCGGCCAACGTAGCCCACTTCCGTAAACTTACTGGCTTCGACTTTAATAAACGGAGCCTTCGCCAGCCGTGCCAAGCGGCGCGCGATCTCAGTCTTGCCGACCCCGGTCGGCCCGATCATTAAGATATTCTTGGGCGTGATCTCCGCACGCAGATCGGCGTCGGGCACCTGTGCACGGCGCCAGCGATTGCGCAACGCAATCGCCACTGAACGCTTCGCCGCGGCCTGTCCGACGATATGCTTATCGAGTTCTTGGGAGATTTCGCGCGGAGTCATCTCAGACATGGGGCTTACTCACGATTCGAGCTCCTCAATCGTCAAATTGCGATTAGTGTAGATGCAAATTTCGGCCGCGACTGACAATGCTTTCTCCACAATCGTACGTGCGTCCAGTTCGGTGGCGTCGAGCAATGCGCTGGCCGCGGCTTTCGCGTAGGAGCCGCCGGAGCCGATTGCCATTAGTCCGTTCTCGGGCTCGATGACGTCACCGGTGCCCGAAATGATCAGCGAGTCGGAATGATCGGCCACTGCCAATAACGCTTCCAAACGGCGCAGCATCCGATCGGTACGCCAATCCTTGGCCAATTCAACGGCGGCACGAGTCAAGTGGCCTTGATGCTTTTCCAATTTGCCTTCGAAGCGCTCAAACAACGTGAACGCATCGGCGGTACTGCCGGCGAACCCCGCCAACACCTGATTCTTGTACAGTCGCCGAACCTTCCGGGCGTTGCCCTTCATGACGGTATCGCCCATCGACACTTGGCCATCGCCGCCCACCACGACACGGCCATCCCGGCGTACAGACAAGATCGTTGTTCCGCGAAAATTGGACATACTGTTAAATCTCCAGACCGGATAACTTCTAGGTCGTTCTTGTAAAACCTCTATACCAACTGGATTATGGTGAAACTAACCAAACTGCAAACAGATTCGGATAAAGATGCGGTGCACTGCGGGCAAATTCAAGGGCTCAAGTGTGATTGGCGGATCCACCTTACCGCACAAGCTTTAGATGCGGCCGCTTACTGCTTTTCTTGTTTGCCGGAGCAGTATCCGCTGGCGCCACCGGGTCACCGTCAGGCTCGTCGTCGACCTGGAAAAATATACCCTGCCCGTTTTCACGGGCGAAGACCGCCATCACCGCCGCGATTGGAACATCGACCGGCATCGCTACGCTGCCGAAACGTGCCGAAAATGAGACATGGTCGTTGCCTAGTTCAAGGTTGTTCACGGCTTGATCGTGGATATTTAAGACGATCTTACCGTCTTTGACATAGGCGTCTGGAACCGTGACGCCCTCGGCACCAGCGTCAACAAGAATCTGCGGAGTCAAACCATTATCGAGAGCCCATTCGCGGATGGCACGTAAAAGATACGGTCGGGTAGAAGTCATCGCACAGCGACCGCCTCAATCAAATTACTCTGGATTATAGATTCGCGATGCGTTCCCGATACGGAACTTGTCGTCAACGTATTTCGTGTTCGAATTCGCTCATGCCGGTGACAAACGATTGGCGCTCGAACAATCGCGTTGCATATTCCGCAATCGGTTTTGCTTGCCGTGGTAGATCAATGCCGTACATTGGCAAACGCCACAACAACGGCGCCATAAAACAATCCACCAACCCAAATTCCTGGCCCAGCATATAGGGTTGTTCATTGAACATCGGCG
>JAOTWM010000718.1 GCA_029862885.1 Gammaproteobacteria bacterium | reverse complement strand
CAAACGAATCAATTATAACCAGAGTGTTCGCCCGAAAATCTACGATCGAATGATCAGCGAACGGCGGCAGATCGCCGAGCGGTTTCTTTCGGAAGGCAATGGCGAAGCGGCCAGAATTCGAGGCAACCGTGTTCGTGACCTGAACAAGATTCAATCCGAGGCGTACCGGGAGGTTGAAGAGATCCGTGGCGTGGCCGACGCGAAAGCGACCGAGATTTACGCGAGCGCGTACAACCAGAATGCCGAAGCCGTTGCGTTCTACGAATTCACGCGAACGATGGAGTCCTACAAGTTCATCATTGCCGAAAACACCACGCTCGTCCTGTCAACTGACAGCGAGTTGTTCAAGTTTCTGAAGGGCATGGATCCCAAGGATGGAGAGAATCCATGAGATCCAATCTATCGAGGCTCGGCGTCTTTGGATGCGCACTGGTGGCTCTGGCGGCAATCGCTGGAAATGCGGAGCTCGTGTTGACGTAAGTCGTTGACGCGGTATTACCCGCAAACGCGAGCGCGGAGAACTATGGGAGCGGCTGGGAATGTGATCGCGGATATCGGCAGGTCGATGTGGCCTGCGTTGCTGTAGAGGTTCCGGAGAATGCACATTTGGATTTCTCCGGGCACGATTGGGACTGCAATAAACCCTACCGCAAGCGTAAGCTTGCATGTACATCAGATGGCCGAAATGACTAAAGGCGATAAACACAACATGGATGCCTACGGCATCACGCGCCACAAGTCAGATCGAAGCAGAGGAGAAAGTCATGAGTAAAGAACGAAAGAGCAACAAAGAGACGAAAAAAGCGCCGGCCATGACGGCAAAAGAGAAGAAGGCCGCAAAGAAAGCGAAGAAGAACGAAAGGGGTCGTATCGGCGAGTGAGTCGACCCGCTTCGCAGTTGCTCGATATTAGGTCTTCTTAATCCTCGAAAGGCGCTGGCACAAGTGCCCCTTTGGTACCCGAACCACGATCACCTACCGTCACTCAAGAGCATATACCGAGGCGCAAACCTGACGTACTACGTGCTCTCGGGTTTCCTTGGGCCATGGTAGATCGTGAAATCTATTCACTGAAAATCCGCGTGTAAGTAAGCAGCTGCTTTGTCGGCTCATGACCCGAGGGAGAACGAGCATGCCAATAACCATGGACTACAACCAGTGGATGAAGCGCACCTATTCGCGCACGAAACGGCGTAGTGCCAGCTTAAAAGCCCTGGATGAGGCAATTAGGATACGGCACGAACCTGCTGCGAAGAAAGCGCTGGAGCAATGGATACAGGAACACAACCGCCAGAACAAAGACTGGCATCGCAGCTCCAGAAACGTCGATGGAGCCGTCGAGGCGCTATGCAAGCAAGTGGGGTTAATTGGTGCGCTCACCTATAAGAACATTGGCCAGGAAATGGATGACAAGCTGGCGAAAGCTCACTTACGACGGGAGCAGCGCCTGGCGAAGGAAAAGATGTTTACCGACAAGAAGGTGGCGTTCAAATCCAGTTTTTTTGGTGTAACCAAGCGTAAGTCAAAATCAAAACTTCAGACGGTGAAAGCAACGGCGCAAACAGCTGTCGGAGTCGCTGGAAAGGCGAACGAAGTCAAAGATATTGCGAAAAATATTGTCACCATAATTGAAGCTATTACCGGCAACCTCGAGCCCGAAACGGCCAGCGAAGTTATTGTCGCAGTGTTTGGTCAGAGTGCGGCAAACTTCGCATTGGAAGCAGCGCCTATTATTGGTGTGGTTACTTCGGGTGGAAAAATGGTCAAAGGCTGGGTCGACGTAGCCCGTTCGGTTAGCTCCAAAAGTGATATGGAGTCACGCGCGGTTGTTATCAGGAAGGGTGATCCGTCAGCAGCTTTTAGCTCGATTCTACTGATAATCGACAGAGATCTGCGCAGACAACAGGCTGATGCAACGATACATTCAGCTGCGTTTATGGCCAAGGGCATCGGCGTATTGGCGGACGGAGGCGCTGCTACCGGGCAGGTTGTGGGAGCAATTGAATCTATCGCCGCATTGCTGAATTTACTGGTCGATGTC
>JAOTWM010000716.1 GCA_029862885.1 Gammaproteobacteria bacterium | reverse complement strand
CCAATTTTGTTCAGGTCGCGTCGGATAGGGAGCGCAGATCGCAACTGGGGAAAATGGCCAGAGAGAACGTGTGCAAGGGATTCACGCTCGAACAATCGGTTCATGGTTACGAGGAAGTGTACCGCTCCTGCATGATCTGATTCACCGTGCGGGCGGCGACCTGGACGTCACGTCTCAGTCGCCTCGGCGCACTGCTTATACAAGTCGTTCAATTCCTGCAAAACGACTGAGTCGATTTCAATACCATGGTCTGTTCGTTCGGGAAGAATCCGGCCGGATTGAATGCGTGTTGATGGATCACCACGTGTCCCGGTGAAATCATAAGTCGAATAGTTTTCAGTAAGCGGAGTGCGCAGACCGATATAGTTCTGAAGTCTGATCAAGCTCTGTTGCGTGTCATCCACCAGATCTTTATAGGTCAACGCCAACAAACGACCCTCTGAACGAAGCAGCTTCGAATATCGCGCAAGAGTTGCGACCCGTTCTCTATAGTGTTTTATGGCGTCGTCGAGTTCGAATTCATAAATCGGGCTAAATACATCAACCATACTGCTGACAGCAGCTAGTGGCTGACGAAACAAGACGATAGGAAATACCGACGGGTGCAAGAGTAATTTCTCTGACGGCAAGAAATGCGTATGGTTAATCTGATCGACGGCGCAGGATGCCCAATATTTTCCCCGCTGTCCGAAATTGGATTTGATCGCCAGCTTAACCAGATCGTTGTGATCCCGGTATACCGTGTTTCTTTCACCGCAGCCGGCAATATCGCGACTTGTCATGAGCAAATGCAGTAGCAATGACGAACCGGATCGCATGTGTGACAAGATCAGGATAAAGCGATGCTGGGTAGGACGCAGGCGATCAACTAAGCGAAAGGTGCTAATGGCCACAGGTCCAAATAACGCGCGGGCAGATTGCATCAAGATCTCGTCTATTCCAACCTGGAATTAAGGACAAACGTACTTCTTCTCGCCTGGCTGACCTATTGTAGCGACATATCGATAGTGGTGTCCGGTGTGTGCGAGAAAGCGATAATACAAATGTCCGATCCTGGCCGTAAGCAGTGGCTCGGCGCAATAGCAACGAGTGGCCGCTTTCGTGTGGCGGCCCGGGAAGTCGGTCATCCGACGCCTTTTCGGAATGGTTCATGATGTCGTGGCAATATCATGCGGGATGTACCTGGGCGAGGGCGCGGGTGCTGCCGCAGCACCTCCGCATATGTGCGGAGAAAACCGGCAGCTTCCAAATTAGACCGTGAGCTATTCATGTTGCGAGCCCGTGACTGATACTCTAATTGGGCCCAGACCTGAATTACCACTCTAGCCTGAATTCCAAGCCGTAGACCCTGTCGTCGAAGGGGTCGCCGGGTCCGGGCGGCGTGTCCGTGTCCTGTCGCATCGCCACGCTGTATGGTCGGATTTGCAGGCGTCCCTCCAGGCCCAGCCACTCGTCGATTTGCTGATTGAGTGAACCCAATGGATCGGTTATTACCCAGAGCCACTTATCGCTGGTTCTGCGGTAACCCAGCTGATCCTCACGCTCGCCAATATTGCGCCGGACCCCCATGAAGTAGTTGCCTAGTATCGAGCCGAATACCGGCGTAACCACAATATCCTGGATGGAGGGCTCTTCGAATAACGCCTCTGCACCGAATTCGTAGGCCGAGGACAGCAGTACTGAGTACCAGAATGACTGGCTTCTGCTGTAACCGCGCTCCTGTGCACGAACATAATAGGCGGCGCCCCAGTAGGGGTGCAGTATGTAGTTGATGTACAAATCGTCGGAGTCGATCTGCGGGTGCGTGACGTTATCCCACCAGATGGACATGCTATAGCCCTCTTTTTGTTCGTCCGTCCAGCCACTGACGCCCTCCGGGGCCACGTACAGGAGCCCGATCGTCGCCCACTGGTAACCGAGGAAGTACCAGGTGTCGCGTTTCAGCCCGTCGCGATCGCGAGTCTCTGCCTCGGTCCACCGCGGCACAATCAGCAGGGCGATTGCGACAAGGATCTGGATGAGTACGCGAGTACGCATGACTATCGGTCTCGG
>JAOTWM010000193.1 GCA_029862885.1 Gammaproteobacteria bacterium | reverse complement strand
GTTTGATCGACTTTAGAAACTTTTCGAGCTTGCCATAAATCAGCGTCTGCTCACGGACACGGTTCGCCAACACGCCAATGCGCTTGTTGCGACTACGCCCCGAAAGCAGCAATTCACCAATGAAGTGCGCGGCTGCGCGAATGTCGATTGGCGACGGCAAGATCGGCACCAGAATCACATCTGCCTCGCGCGCGAGCCCCGTAAACGCGCGTTTGTCGGTGCGCGCCGGGGAATCGATAAGCACGCGCTCGACTTCAGCCGGATATACGACGCTCTCTTTGCCCCGAATGCCGCGTATCGGTTCGTAGCCCGACGGGCGGCTTTGCAACCACTCCAGGCTGGATTGCTGCGGATCGTAATCCACCAATGCGGTCTTGACTCCCCACAACGCATAATAACTCGCCAAGTTGGTAGCGATCGTGGTTTTTCCGCAGCCTCCTTTTGGATTAACGACAAGAATCTTGCGCATATGAATCTCCTCCTCGATGGTGGCCAGAGGATACCGTACTCAATGGCTCGGTAACAGGGCAGAGAGTTCCGGCGGTCGTCGAGCTTTGCATGCAAGAGGCAGACTCTGCTACAGATAGGCCAGCACAATTCCGGCAAACACCACCGCACCCCACCACGCATTGTTTAAAAATGCCTTAAAACACTTATCCGTCCGCCGTTGTCTAGCCAACCCGAGTTGGTATATTGAAAACCCGGCGGCGGCTGCCACCCCCGCAAAATAATAGGCATTCAATCCGAGGCTACGCCCCAACCAGACCAACACTCCAAGCCCGCAGAGCTGGGAGCCGGCCACCAGTGCCAGATCAAATCGACCGGCGAGTATCGCCAGCGATTTAACGCCTGCTTTCAGGTCGTCGTCGCGATCGACCATCGCATACAACGTGTCGTAGGCCACGACCCACAATAGATTCCCCAACATTAACACCCAGGCCACGCCGGGCACAGCGCCGCCGTGCGCCGCAAATGCCATCGGGATTCCCCACGAAAAAGCCACGCCCAAATACAATTGGGGCAGATGGGTGAAGCGCTTCAGAAACGGATACGTTGCTGCGATCAGCATGCCGGCAACGGCCAACCCAATCGTCAATCCGTTCAGCATCGACACCAGACCCAGTGCCGCTAGGCTTAACACCGCAAACCAACTCAGCGCCTCGACGCGGTTGACCGCGCCAGTCGCCAGTGGCCGGTTGCGGGTGCGCGCTACGTGGGGATCGAAATTACGATCGGCGTAATCGTTGATGACGCAGCCCGCGGAACGCATCACGAATACCCCGGCAACAAAGATCACCACGATTTTGGGGTCGGGTTGGCCCGCGCCAGCAATCCACAGGCCCCACAGAGTCGGCCATAATAACAACAACGCACCGATCGGCCGGTCCAGGCGCAACAAGCGGGCGTAATGTCCAAACCGCTCAGACATTACCGTAGTTTTCACTGTCACTTATCCATCGGGCGATGAGCCACTCTACGCGTTGCGGGTGCCGGGCCAGCATTTCTGTCGCTGCGGCTTCGATCCGCGGCAGCAGCGCCCGATCGCGCACCAGGTCAGCGATGCGCAATTGCTGAAGCCCGGTCTGCCGCGTGCCGAGCACTTCGCCCGGCCCGCGCTGCTCTAGATCGTGTCGCGCTATTTCGAAACCATCGTTGGTATCGCGCATTACCGCAAGCCGGCGGCGCGCATGACTACTGAGCGGTGCACGATACATCAACACGCAGCAGGAGTGAGTACTGCCCCGCCCAACCCGCCCACGCAACTGGTGCAACTGCGCGAGTCCAAGGCGCTCGGCATTTTCGATTATCATCAAACTCGCGTTGGTAACATCGACCCCGACCTCGATCACAGTGGTGGCGACCAATACATCGATATCGCCATCTCGAAACTGCTGCATGGTTGTGTCTTTTTGCACGGCCGACAAGCGACCGTGCACGAGCCCCACCTGAAGGTTCGGAAACGCTTCAACCAATGCGATGGAGGTGTCGGTCGCGGCTTGCACTTCGAGTACGTCCGACTCGTCGATTAACGGGCACACCCAGTACGCTTGGTGGCCGGCTCGACAGGCTTCGCTGACGCGGTGCAATATATCGGCACGACGGGTCTCCGGCAACACCACCGTCTCCACCACCTGGCGGCCAGGCGGCAACTCATCGATGCTGGATACATCAAGATCGGCGTAGAAAGTCATCGCCAGTGAGCGCGGAATGGGCGTCGCCGTCATAGTGATCTGGTGTGGACTCATGCTCACGGTCCGGCCCTTGTCGCGTAACGCGAGGCGCTGGTCGACCCCGAATCGATGTTGTTCGTCGACTATAATCAGACCGAGCCGCTTGAACTCCACGCCGGCCTGAAACAACGCATGGGTGCCTACCACCACGCTAACCGTGCCGTTGGCAATCTGCGCCAGCGCCTCGCGCCGCGCGCCGGCACGCAATGTGCCGGTTAATGCGACCACGTTGACATCTAGCGGCTCGAGCCAGACGCAGAAGGAACGCAGATGCTGCTCCGCCAGCAACTCGGTGGGCGCCATCAACGCGACCTGATAACCTCCTTCAATGGCGCATACCGCGGCGGCGGCGGCCACCACGGTTTTGCCAGAGCCGACATCGCCTTGAATCAAGCGCAAGGTTGGCGTAGGCACCTGAAGATCTGCCACAACTTCGGCAATGACGCGTTGTTGCGCAGCCGTGAGGGTAAAACCCAACGTCGCGAGAAGACGCTTCAGCAACTCACCGCTGGAAACGATTGTGGGCGCACTGTGCGTGAGTCGGCGCTGCTTTAGCCGCCGCAACGCGAGATGGTGTGCAAGCAACTCATCGAAGGCCAAGCGTTGTTGCGTGCGGTGCTGGCCGCACTCAAGCGCCGTCTGATCCGCGTCCAGCGGTGGATTATGTACATAGGCCAATGCATCCGGCAGCGCGGCAAAACCCAATTCACGGCGCACTGAATCCGGTAACCAGTCGGCCGGCAGACAATCCGGACTCGCCAGCGCCTGCGCCACAAGCCGCCGCAGCAACCGCTGACCTACACCCTCGGTCGTTGGGTATATCGGCGTGAGTGTCGCCACATCAGGCAGCGGCGGCCGGTCGTCGAACACGGAATATTCGGGGTGCACCATCTCCAGTGTCACCGGACCCGGACGAACTTCGCCAAAACACTGCATCCATCGGCCTTGGCGCAATGCCGCACGCTGGGCTGCACTGAAATGGAACAACCGTACCGTCAATGGTCCGGTGCCGTCGCTTATACGGATCAGTAAACTGCGGCGGCGTCCGAAGGTAACCGAACTTAGATCGATCTGGCCCACCACCATGATCTGGGCGCCAGCACGGGCGCTACCCAATGCCACCAATCGGCTGCGATCCTGGTAGCGAAGCGGCAGGTGAAACAGCAAATCCTGAACCCGATGCACGCCGATCCGACTGAGTTTCTTGGCCAACTGCGGCCCCACACCCGACAGTGTCTCAAGCGCCTCGCCACGCCGCGCATTCACGGTCGACACATGCTTATTGTTCTGCCAATGCCGCGCAGCTCGGTCGGTCGGTGCTCCGGATTAGCGATCGGTCAACGACAAGATCGCGTCGATTTCCACCGCCGCACCCTTCGGTAACGCGGCGACCCCCACCGTGACCCGGGCGGGGTATGGCGCCTCGAGATAACGTTCCATGGCAGCGTTGACAAGCGGGAAATCCGCCAAATCGCTCAGATAAATCGTGAATTTTAGAATTTGCGCCAAACTGCCGCCAGCCGCTTCCGCTACCGCTTCCAGGTTTAGGAAGACCCGATCGATTTGGGCAGCCGTAGACCCGGAAACGATCTCCATCGTGACCGGGTCGAGGGGTATCTGGCCGGACAGATAAACCGTGTCACCGTCGCGTACGGCCTGCGAATAGGTCCCTAGCGCCTGTGGCGCACGGTCGGTGCTTATCGTTTCGAATCGCGACATACTAATTGCCTCGCGGTGATTATTGCGGTGATTACCAATCGGTAGCGGACTTAAATCTGTAGTTCGCAACAACGCGGGGATTCTAACGCAGCCACAAACTCGATTGTCCGGGGGACGAATCCTATGCGGTCAACCCTTGACCCTGGCCAAACGAAAAATCGATTTCTCCTGTCGCAGGTTACGCATGATATTGGCCAAGTGCTGGCGATCATCGACTTCCACTATAAATTGGATCGTAGAGTAACGGCCATCGCGCTCGACCACGTGGACATTATTGATATTCGATTCCTGCTCCGCGATGACGGTCGCAACCCGCGCCAGGACGCCACGCTTGTTTTGCGTATCCATCTTCAGGTTTACCGAGAACTGTCCTTTGACGCGTTCCGCCCAGTGAATATGAATCCATTTTTCGGGGTGTTTTCGATATTCACCGATGTTAGGGCAGTCCGCGGTGTGCACGACTATGCCTCGTCCTGCCGTAAAAAAACCTATGATTGCATCGCCGGGGATCGGCCGGCAGCATTTCGCATAGGTGATGAACATACCTTCGGCGCCGTGGATCGCTAACGGTTGCTGCTGGTCTTCCCGAATTTCTTCGACCGAATGTTCCGCTGGAACCAACTGCCGGGCGACGATCTTCGGTAGGCGTTTACCCGAGCCGATGTCAGCCAATAGATCTTCCCAGGCGTTCATATTCAGTGATTCGAGCAGTGCGACCTTGGCCTCCGATTTGACTCTACGCGGGCCGTAACTGAGCGATTTGAGTGCGCGGTCTAACAATTTCTTCCCCAGTCGCACCGAATCTTTACGCCGCTGATTTTTTAGAAAACTACGAATTGTCGCCCGCGCTTTGCTAGTGACGACGTAACTGAGCCACGATGGCGTTGGGCGCGACGAACGCGAAGTCATTACTTCGACGTGGTCGCCGTTGTTCAACACGGTATGCAATGGCACGGGCTGATGATTGACTCGCGCCCCAACACAACGAGTGCCCACATCGGTATGCACGGCAAACGCGAAATCCAATGTGGTGGCACCGAGCGGTAGTTTCTTTATATCGCCCTTCGGAGTGAACACATAAACTTCGTCGGGAAACAGATCGATTTTAAGATGCTCTAAAAACTCGCCTGGATTCCCAGCCTGCTGCTGCGTATCCAATAATTCCAACAACCACGTCCGGGCGAGTTCCTGGGGCTTGTTAGTCTTGACGTCGTCGGATTTGTACAGCCAATGCGAAGCCACGCCGGCCTCGGCAATGCGGTGCATGGCACGGGTACGGATCTGCAGCTCCAGCGATTCGCCGAAGGCGCCGAACACCGTAGTGTGCAACGACTGGTACCCGTTGGCTTTTGGAATCGCAATGTAATCTTTAAAACGCCCAGGAATCGGCTTATACAAATTATGGATGGATCCGAGCGTGCGGTAACAATCGTCTGCTGTATCGACAATGACGCGAAACGCATAGATATCTTGAATATCGGAAAATCCGAGTCGTTTGCGTTGCATCTTCTTGTAGATGCTATAAACATTTTTCTCCCGCCCACTGACGGTGGCTTGCAAACCGCTTTGCTTCAATCGACTGTCGATTGCAGTATGCAGTTTCTTCATGACCGACTTACGATTTCCCTGGCGGCGCTTAATGGCTTTGGTGATAGCCTTGTAGCGCTTGGGATAGAGATACATAAAACTGATGTCCTCTAGCTCCCGGCTCCAGCCATAAAGCCCAAGCCGATTGGCGATGGCCGCATAAATATCCAGCGTTTGTCGAGCAATCAACAACCGCTTGTCCGGGCGTAACGCCTCGAGGGTGCGCATGTTGTGCAGGCGGTCCGCCAACTTGATCAGGATAACGCGGATGTCTTGCGACATCGCTAACAACATCTTGCGGAAGTTCTCCGCTTCAGCCTCCTCTTTGGAATCGAACTCGATCTGGCTGATCTTACTGACACCATCCACCAGTTCCGCGACATCGTCGCCGAACTCTGACGCCAATTGATTCTTTACGGTGGGGGTATCTTCTATTACATCGTGCAGAATCGCCGCCATAATGCTACGGCTATCCATCCGCATTTCGGCAACAATTCGTGCCACTGCAAGGGGATGATGAATATACGGTTCACCACTACGGCGGTATTGTCCGTAATGAGCATCGGCGCCAAACCGATACGCGCGGCGAATATCATCGACCGCGGAACGATCCAGATACTCGCCTACAAGCTGACACAAATCCTCGACCGGGACGTCGTCGCCCGGAATTGAGTGGGATTTATACCACGTACTAGCCGGCCAATTCCGGCGCAGGACCGGGATCTGCATTCGTCGCAGCCGCCTCTTCGGTTGGGCCACCGTCATCATCGGTCGGCTCGGCATCCAGTTGGCCGAAATCGGGGCTTAATATCGGCTCGACCTCAGTCAAAATGTCGCTGGTTACGAGGCCCTCGGCAATTTCGCGCAGGGCAACCACGGTGTGTTTATCGTTATCCACCGGCACCATCGCGTCGGCACCCAAGGCGAGTTGCCGCGCACGCTTGGTGGCGACCAATACGAGCTGAAACCGATTCTCTACATGATCCAAACAATCTTCTACGGTAATGCGTGCCATTTCTCTCTACGTCCTCTGCCGGCGGACATCGGCCCACCAAACTTTAATGAAATTGAAAATACTACGGTTATTATGCACTTATCCAGGATCCGTATCATCCAATAATAGCTCCATATCGGATTCGGTAGGGCGAATCCGCTCGGGACAAGCGCTCACGATATGCACCAAATCGTCAAACGCAGCCTGGAAATTATCGTTACGAAGCTGATAGTCGTATTCATCGCGGTGCCGCAATTCGTCAAGCGCCTGGCGCATTCGGCGTGCAATCACTTGGTCGGAGTCCTGGCCACGGTCGCGAAGCCGCCGCTCCAGCTCAACCAATGACGGAGGCACAATAAAAATACTCACGACGCCCGGCAGCTGGCGACGCACCTGGCGTGCTCCCTGCCAATCGATGTCCAAAATAACGTTATTGCCAGCCTCGAGCAATTCATCGACCGTGCCGCGCAGGGTCCCGTAATAGTGGTCAAATACTTCCGCGTACTCAAGAAATAAGCCTTCGCTAATGAGGTTTTCGAACTCGCCGCGACCCACAAAATAATAATCTCCGCCGTCCACCTCACCCGGTCGCCGCTCACGGGTAGTATGTGATATCGACACAACAGTATTAGGAAGTCTGTTTACCAGCGCCTTCGCCAAACTGGTCTTGCCGGCACCGGACGGGGCCGAGAGGATATAAACCTGCGGTTTACTCAATATTCTCCGCGATCCTATTCAATGTTTTGCACTTGCTCGCGAATCTGTTCCACTAGCACCTTAAGATCTACAGAGGCGGCGGTTACACGACTGTCTACGGCCTTTGAGCCTAGGGTATTGGCTTCGCGATTTAGCTCCTGCATCATGAAATCAAGCCGGCGGCCGACCGGGTGCGACTCGTCGACGACTCGCCGTACCTCATTGACGTGCACAACCAAGCGGTCGAGTTCTTCATCAACATCCGTGCGCTGCATAAACAACACGACCTCCTGTTCGACTCGGGTCGGGTCAACCTTATCGCGGATCTCAATCAAGCGTTCATCAAGGCGTTTGCGAAATGCGTCCGTGGCATCCGGCAAGCATTGGCGTACTCGCGTGACGATTTCATCGATGCTATCGAGCCGCTGCAGGATGGCTTGCTTAAGCTGCCCGCCTTCGCGGCGGCGGGACGCGCATAATTCATCGAGCGTCGTGTTTAACAGGGTCAAAGCATTGGCCGCGAGGCTGTCAGTATCGACATCCTCGGTGATCAATACGCCCGGCCAGCGCAAAACGTCGACCGTACGCAATCCAGCCAAGTCGCCAAACGCTCCCTGTACCCGCCCCGCGATGTCGACCAGGCGCGCCACAGCGGCCTCGTCGAGCTGGACGGAATCGTCCATGCGCTCTGTGGCACGAAAACGCAGTACCGCATCGATGCGGCCACGTTTGAGCCGAGCATTGATCGTCTCGCGAAATTTAGGCTCGAAACTACGCTGCTCATCCGGTAAGCGCATACTGATCTCGAGAAATCGGTGGTTGACAGAGCGCAGCTCCCATGTCAAACCACCCCATTTGCTCTCGGATTGACCTCGAGCGAATGCGGTCATACTCTGTGTCACAATCTGGCACCCAGGAAAAAGATGAATTCGGAGATACTAAACCATTTGCGGTTGGGGTGAGAACTTACCGAGAGATTCGTCTATATTCCCTATCAGGCGGCCGAACCCGGCCGCAACATTGGTACTTTGCTGCACAAGCAATGAACGAACCGAACATCAACGGCTCGCGGCGCCCACTAAGCCGCGGCTATCTACTGAATGGCTATCGCATCGAACGCACCCTTGGCGGCGGCGGATTTAGTCTGGTCTATTTGGCCTATCACGTCGCGACCCGAATCAAAGTCGTAATCAAAGAATACTTTCCCGAGGCGCTGGTGGCACGGCTACCCGGTGGTCGACTCGATCCGACTACGGAAGGGGATATGGGCACTTATCATCTCGGCATAAAACGATTTTTCAGTGAAGCCAGTGCGTTGGCCAAACTCAAACACCCAAATATCGTCAATGTGTCCAACATATTTCGTACCAACAACACGGTATATATGGTGATGGATTATGCCCAGGGTCAGGATCTGCGCTGGTACATCAAACATCCCAAAAGTCGCATCGGCGAGCAATTCATGCTAATCGTGTTCTCGCAAACCGCGCTAGGATTGCGGGAACTACACGACAATAGTTTTTTGCATCTCGACATCAAGCCCGCGAACATCCTTCTGCGTCCAAGGGGCCGCCCATTGCTCATCGACTTTGGCGCGGTGCAGCGCGTGGCGCCCGGCACCAACTTCGGCGGCGTGCAGACCCTGACCCATGGCTTCGCCGCGCCAGAGCAATACCAGCAAGGCCCGATGGGGCCGTGGGCCGACCTATACGCACTCGGCGCTACGATGTATAGCTGCATCGCACGGCGGCCACCACCCGCGGCAATGGACAGACAGAAGAACGACATCCTTAAACCCGTGTCGAAAACCCACGCTCGAAAATATCCCAAATCATTGTTGAGCTCGATCGAATGGGCGATCCAGCTCGATCATCGCGAGCGTCCACAAAGTGTAAATGCGTTTTTGGAGCGTGCGCTCGCCGATTTTCCGAAGGACCTCGCGGCCGATGCTTTGAAAGGCACCCTA
>JAOTWM010000715.1 GCA_029862885.1 Gammaproteobacteria bacterium | reverse complement strand
CGGTGCCTTTTTTCTGGGGGACCACCGGGATTGGATATCGTAAGGATCTAATCCCTGAAGGTTTTAAGAGTTGGAAAGATTTCTTCAATCCACCCGAGTCTCTGCGCGGCAAGATTGTCATGATGAATTACAGCCGCGATATCATGGGAGCGGCCCTGAAGGCGCTAGGATATTCTCTGAATTCCAATAATCAGAAGGAGATTGAGGAGGCGGAGCAACTGCTGAAACAGCAAGAGCCTTATGTGCACTCCTACGGTTACATCACGCTAGACGAAGAATCGGAATTGGTTACCGGTGAAGTGTGGGCGTCCATGATGTACTCCGGCGACGCACTGCAGGTCCAAGAGTACAATGAAAACATCGTCTACGTCTTGCCCGAAGAAGGCAGCAATATCTGGATGGACTATCTAACGGTCGCCGCGGCCTCCAACAAGAAAGAACTGGCGATGCAGTTCATCAATTTCTTAAACGAGCCGGAGATCGCGGCGCGGATGGCCGAATTCGTATACTACGCAACGCCCAACAAAGCGGCTGAACAATACCTTCCTGAGGAATACTTTGAAGATCCTGTGATCTATCCCAGTGAGGAAGAGTTGAGTCGCTCGGAGTTTCATAAACCGCTGGCGCCGCGCGCGCAGCAATATACCAACGAGCTTATTGCCAGACTAGTCAAATAGGAGTATCGCAGACGGTCTCCTCATCGCCACCTCGGCACGCGATCGTCCGTGACGCTGCAAACGAAAATCCTGTCGTTGTTAGTGCCGCTCATTGTCGTGCCGATGGCGGTGCTCGGCGTTGTCGCTTACTCGCAACTGCATAACACAACGAAGCAAAAGTCCATCGCCAATATGGTGGTGCGTATGCAGCAGATCGAACTCTACACGGAATCACAGATACAAGCAGCCAAGGGCAATGCCGAGCTCTTCGCCGGCGCCGCTTTGCTTCGTCGCTATTTGAATATTCCTGACGAGGCTCAACGCTATGGGATTATGCAAGGCTCACTGTTGAGGCTATTGGCGGGTTATCAGGAAACCTATCCTGATTACTACGAGATTCGCATTCTGCTCCCGGACGGCTATGAGGACACGCGATCCACTATCCGAGATCTTCCCAACGCCCAGCGCAACGAAGGTGACGCTGAGTATTTCCAGGAAATGCGCCGCTCTGAGGACTCTGTTTATACGACGTTTTTTCACAACCCGGACAACGACAAGTTTTCTCTGCTGGTGGGGAAAAAGTTGATGTTCGGGAATCGGGCCGTTGACTCCATTCGCGCGAAGCCGAGATTGCGCGGATACCTGACGGTAACCGTGGATCTAGAATTCTTGCAACAACAAGTCCTGAATAGTCCCCTGGGCGAGCAGGGGGCGCTGTTCTTCACTGACCGCACGGGTCGAATTCTGTTCCATCCGGATGTCAAAAAGCAGGGCACATATGCTCCTCCCGAGGTCATGTCCCACCTGTTCAGCAGTGCTGCTCAAACGTTGCGCCGCGACGAAATCGACGGCGAACAGGTTATTGTCCGTGGGAAATCGCTAGACAAAAATTTGTTTCTGGTAGCCCTATTGCCCAAAGCGGAATTTGCCGCGGTCGCTTACAGGCTCGCCATGCTGGTGACGTTGATTACCTTGTCGTCAATTATTGTCATCACGCTATTACTGTTTGGTGCATTGAAGTACTTATTGGTTAGGCCGATCCAGAAGCTGAAGGCGGCTTCAAAGGAGATCGGCGCAGGCAATCTCAATATTTCGATCGACCTGGACCGGCGCGATGAACTCGGGGATTTGGCAAAGTCCTTTGAACAGATGGGCAATAACCTACGCCGTTCCAGTGACCAAATTCAAAAGGCTGATGCGGCCAATCAAGCCAAGGCCGAATTTCTCGCCAATACGAGCCATGAGATCAGGACGCCGATTCACGGCGTACTGGGGATGCTGGACCTACTTAATCGTACCGATCTTAATCCGAGACAGTACACGTTCGTGGACACCGCCCGCCGCTCTGCCGAGAGCCTTTTAGGGATAATCAACGACGTGTTGGATCTCTCCAAGATCGAGGCGGGTA
>JAOTWM010000714.1 GCA_029862885.1 Gammaproteobacteria bacterium | reverse complement strand
CCCCAGGTTATCAGTGAGTGTACTCAGGTGATTGCTTGCGTTGTTTAGCTTCGCTATCAGGAGATTAACCAACACATCATTGGCAACTGCCTTTAGCTCTTCCGGCGTAAGGAGGTCAGTAGAAGTATCGCTCGTTAATGCGTCTTTAAGTTTGTCGGCAATTACAGCCGCTACTTTTTCCCTGGCTTTGTCTCTCATTTGTTCGGCAAAATCTGTGAACTCGGCGATAAGGTTATTCCGCGCTTCCACCATTTGCCCGCTGAATTTTTCGTCGGCGACTCCCAATATGCATTTTGCAGGCCCTTCCGGTAGAGCTTGGTTCAATATCGTCAATGCACTTGTCGTTTGCAAATCAATGTCGTCAAATTCAAAGCTATCTGCATCAAATTTCATGCGCGATTGAAAAAACAGCGTTGGGTCGGACGTAAATTCGGAAAACATCCCGCCAGGAATGCCGTCCAAACATGGTCGGGCGGCAATGGCCATCTCACGAAATTCATGGATCATGTCTGACTCCATTGGTGACAAACCAGCTATCACTGCCCGTCGGTTTTCTCTTCGAGTCTTGCGGGCCTCCTCCCTGTTTCCTTGCCGTTCAGCTTGACACTCATCGCTGATGCTAATGCCGCAGTCCTTAAATGTCTCTCGTCGGTTTTCTCGTATCTCTTCTCGATCCTCGATTCGATCCGCCACTCTGGGTGGCGCTGCAGCTACGATTCTGTCTCTAAGCCTGCCACGTTCCGTGACTTCGCCGTCCACGAGTTCGCCGTCCACGACCACGCCGTCGGCAACTTCGGCGTCAACGACTTCGTCGTCCACCACTTCTTCATCGGCCTTCTGGCCGCAGCCGGCAGCGAATAACCCTAATAGGCCCACTACCCCGCGCACCGTAAGTGTTCTGATTGTCAGTTGGCTCATGATATTCCCCTAGATGACTCTCTTATTGGCTCCCGGGTAACGGCGCCGGCGAGAAGACCGGTGTCGTTGTCGAATCTCTTTGTTCTTTTATTGACCAAAATTCGGGAGGATTTTTCTTGCGCCTGTCTCGTAGATCTTTCGTTAGGTTTTCCCTTTTTCGATGACACCCTTCGGCATCACGCCGCGATCCTCAACAAACCTATCAATTTCAAGTGCCAGAACAAGATAATTCACGTCCAGATACTTACCGTTCTGCACTAATGACACGCGTCCTCCATCGTCCTGTAAGACTATGGAGCTGTAATCGATGTCGAGCGAATCGTCGATAGCAACCCATAATCCAGGTCGCAATGCGAGTCGACTACCGCCCGATGCAACCGCATACGAGGTAAAGCCGCTGCGCCAGATCGGAGCCTCGTCGGACATTCCGCCGAGCGTCGCCTGTGTGAATGCGACGCCTTCCTGCACCATCTGCGGTACGCGCATGACTGGCTGTCTGTTGGCAAGATAATCGTGCGAACTCGGGCTATCTCCCAGCATGCCGACCGTCGGCGCACCGGTCAGCAAAGAACCGATACGTAAAATCTTGCGCAGTACGCCCGGTGCTTTCCGATGTCGTATCAGCGTGATGCGTATATCGAGATTCGGTTCCTCGCAAATAACGGGGACGGGTAAATTGTCGCGTTGTGCAACGTACTCTAGCCCGACGGTGTTGCCGCCATTGTTGGTTGCCTCGAATGTCTCGAGGTACAGCCAAGTCATGGACTCGTTCATGAAGAGACTACGAAACTCGACGCTCAGCGTGCCGCCGCCTTTTCTGCTTTTCCAGTCCGAAGTCGATGTATTGAAGCCGAGTATCTGCGCATTAAATAAATACGGCCCAACGTCATCAATTTTCGGCGATATGCTCAACGGACCGACAAAACTGGTGCCGGAGTCGCCAAGCCTCCCGGGCCAATGTAAGAATCGATAATTCGGGCCTCGCCGCGGTCGGCCACCGCGCGGCTGGATCGCGGCACGATCAGTCATCGACCGTTCTTGGTAGTCAACATACGCCTCGACACTTTTCTGTTCATCGGGCGAAACATTGCCGTTATCCAAAAAGAATGGATCGATATAATTCGGGTCGTCTGGATCGGAAATTCGT
>JAOTWM010000713.1 GCA_029862885.1 Gammaproteobacteria bacterium | reverse complement strand
TGAAGCCCCCAGGCTGCTGCTGATCGGCACTGTCGGTATGAAAAGCGGTGCGTTCTGCGTTTGGAACCTGGGCGAGATTGCAGTCCGGGCCCGGGATGACCGCAATTACTCCGAGAAAGACATGAAGATGTACAAGAGAATGTTTCACCATGTGCTCCTAGCCTCTGCGGCGATGCCTGTCTATCATCCACCGGTAAGGATCAATTTCGAAGGTGTCGATAATCCGGAGCACGTGGTGGACAATCCTTCTGAATGCGGTGGTGGCCGGCATATCGATGGAGGTACGCGTAGGCAGGCCTTCGTGTCGGTATCAAGTGATCTGCGTAGAGACTGGGGGAAAAACAAGAAGTTTAATGCGTTTGTGATCGTGAATAACAAACTGGTGCCGCCCAGGAAATGCAGCAACAAGGATAATCTCATTGTGAACGGCAAGAGGGCGCTTGAAATATTGTTGAACGAACAATTGATCGGGAATCTGCACCGGCTTAGATCGGAATTGACCTGCCTGGACGCCGAAGGGGACGAGTGCCAACCGGTCAACAACTTCTGGTTATCATATATACCCCGCAAAGAGCGATTCCAATATCCCATCGATAAGTTCCCGAGGGAAGAAATGGCCGAGCTGCGCAAGGTGGGCGAGGCTTGGGGTGCCAATCCAATTTGCTACGATACGAATGGCGAACAACCAGGTTGGTGCGAGGGAATACTGAAGCAGGAGACTTCTAGCCTTTTGTGCCCCGACGATTCTTCGGAGCAACCGTCGTTTCGTTTGGAGCAGTAATAACGGGATCGCCAGCGGAGTAGAGAGCGAACGTGACTACGTGGTGTAACGCATGTAAGGCGGAGGTCCCGGAAGGCAGTCGTTTTTGCCATATCTGCGGTGCCTCGATATCTCAGGAGGCATCACCGGACGCTGCGATTCAATCACCAGTGAGCGTACGCAACGAACCCGAGCGACGCCAGATTGCCGTCATGTTCTGTGATTTGGTGGGATCTACGCAGTTGTCCGAGCGTTACGATCCTGAAGATCTGCGCGATCTAATCATGACGTATCAGAACTGGGCAGCAAACGTCATTAAGCAGTATAAGGGATTCGTCGCGAGATATCTGGGCGATGGTTTGCTGGTATTTTTCGGCTATCCGGAAGCACACGAAAACGACGCGGAGCGGGCCGTTCTTGCGGGGCTTGAGTTAGTCGATAGCATCTCGGCGCTTACTGTACAAATGGATCGCGAGCAGGTAAGTAATCTGCAGATCCGGATCGGTATTGCCACCGGACTCGTGGTCGTGGGTGATGAGATCGGCGAAGATGCCGACTTGCAACAGTCGACAATCTTCGGGAAGACACCGAACCTCGCGGCGCGCATCCAGGACCTGGCCACCCCCAATACCGTCTTAGTGGAGCCGCGTACCCATCACATGCTCAGGGACAGATTTGAATACGAGGATATGGGCGAGCGTGAATTGAAAGGTATTACCCATCCAACACGGATCTGGCGGGTCATCAAGGCTATTGATGTGGATACGAGACTTGAGGACTCCTGGTTGGAGCAGCAAACGCCGATGGCCGGCCGCGAAGACGAGATGGATATCTTTCTCCGATATTGGCAGCGCGCTCAAAAGGGTAACAGCCGCGCTATTCTGATTTCCGGAGAAGCAGGTATCGGTAAGTCACGGGTTGTGCACGAACTCTACGCACGGATCAGTTCGGAGCCTATCCGTGACTACAGGTTTCAATGTTCTTCTTACCACGCAAACAGTGCTTTTTACCCAGTTATTCGTTATCTTGAGCATGCGGCGGGTCTTGAGGCACAAGACAGCGACAGTCGTAAACTCAAGAAACTCGAGGCGCTAGTGACTCCTCTGACCAGCGCGGTCGAGATGGCGGTCCCGCTTATCGCCGCCCTCATGTCGATCTCAATCAAGAATCAATATTCGAATTTGGACATGAGCCCGGAGAGGCAGAAGGAAAGCACGCTGGAGCTGCTGGTCGATCTGTTGGTGTCCCCGGCGCAATCCGAGCCGACCCTGGTTGTCGTCGAAGATACGCATTGGATCGATCCATCG
>JAOTWM010000192.1 GCA_029862885.1 Gammaproteobacteria bacterium | reverse complement strand
TCGGGCTATTTTTTTGCCATAGAGAAAATTCTTATGGGTCTATCGCGTCGCGAATTCTTACGAATCATGGCAGCCGCCGGCGCCGCGGGTCTTCCGACCGCTAGCCGATCAGATGCCGACTTCTACGCGTTGCCGTCCTTCGGAAATGTGTCACTGTTGCATTTCACGGATTGTCACGCGCAGTTGATGCCCATCTACTTTCGGGAACCTAGTTTTAATATCGGAATTGGCGACTCCACGAATGTGCCTCCTCATATTGTCGGAGACCATTTTCTCAGGCACTTCGGTATTGCCCCAGAGTCCCCGGAGGCCTATGCCTATACCTATCTAAACTTTGAAGAAGTCGCACACCGCTACGGGAAGGTTGGGGGCTTTGCCCATCTGGCGACATTGATTAAGAGAATTCGCGAACAACGTCCCGGGAGCCTTCTTTTGGATGGCGGCGACACCTGGCAAGGCTCGGCAACCGCGCTATGGACAAAGGGCCAAGACATGGTGGACGCATGCAAACTCCTAGGGGTGGACATCATGACTGGGCATTGGGAGTTCACATATGGCATGGAGCGCGTGCGGGAAATCATCGACACGGAACTGAACGAACACGTTGAATTTCTCGCTCAAAACGTTGTCCTCACGGACGACGCCCAGTTCGATGATAAACCGGCTTTTGATTCCGAGTCCGGTCTTGTTTTCAAACCCTATTCCATACGCCAGATCAACGGCGTCGCGATCGGCGTCATTGGCCAAGCCTTTCCCTATACCCCGCTGGCGAATCCCCGGTATCTAATCGAAGACTGGAGCTTCGGGATTCGAGACGAACAAGCTCAGAAAATGGTCGACGACGTCCGTAGTCAGGGCGCGGAAGTGGTCGTAATTCTGTCGCACAATGGCATGGATGTCGACCTGAAAATGGCAAGCCGGCTTACCGGCGTTGACGTTATTTTAGGCGGCCACACACACGATGGCATCCCGACACCGTCCATTGTCACCAACCCAAACGGGAAAACCTTGGTCATCAATTCGGGGTCCAACGGCAAATTCCTCTCGGTACTTGACCTTGACGTCAGAGGTGGCCGCTTGGACGATTATCGATTCAAGATGTTACCCGTGTTTTCGAATCTGCTGGATCCGGATCCCGCTATGCAGGAGCATATCCGCCAAGTCCGGACACCCTACGAGGCACAACTCTCGGAAGTACTCGCGACCACTGACACCACACTTTATCGACGCGGCAACTTTAGCGGCACGTTCGATCAAGTGATCCTGGACGCAATGATGCAAGTGCGTGGAGCTGATATCGCCTTTTCACCCGGTTTTCGTTGGGGCACGTCGATCCCCACCGGCGGAACTATCACTATGGAGCGGTTGATGGATCAAACCGGCATTACGTACGCCAAATCCACTTTGACCGATATCACCGGCGAGAACATCAAACTGATCCTTGAGGATATCGCGGATAACTTGTTTAATCCCGACCCGTATTACCAAATGGGCGGGGATATGGTACGCGTTGGCGGCCTCAGCTATACGATAAACCCATTGCAAAAGATCGGGCAACGACTTTCGAATCTCGAGTTAAAAGGTGAACCGCTGAATCCGAGCAAAACCTATCGGGTGGCCGGATGGGCCAGTGTAAATCCGCAACCCGACGATCTTCCGGATATTTGGGATGTCGTAGCGGAATACCTGCGTGATAAGCAAGTTATCGGCGACGTAGTTCCGAACGTCCCTAAAGTGGTCGGCATATCGGGCAACGCAGGGTTCGCCCAGATTTAAGCCCGCCCCAATAAAAAAATCGCTTCATTAAGTCCCTGGTGCTTATCTAGAAATGGATATGGAAACCGTTCATCGCGTCGCGTTATGGGGATTCTTCGGCGCAATGGTATTCGGTATCGTCGCCAACAAGACTCATTTCTGCACTATGGGTTCTATCAGCGATTGGATCAATATCGGCATCAAAAACCGATTTCGCACGTGGATGCTCGCCATGGGAATCGCGTTGATTGGCACACAAGTTATGGCTGCGTTGGGCTGGATCGACTTACGCCAGTCGATATATCTCAGCACCAGCGTAGGGTGGGCGGGCTACATTGTTGGCGGTTTGATTTTCGGCATCGGTATGACCATCGGTTCGGGCTGCGGCCAAAGAACTCTCGTTCGCTTAGGGGCCGGCAATCTAAAGTCACTGGTGGTTTTTTTGGTGATGGGAATTACTGCCTATATGACGCTGCGGGGTCTTCTTGCTTATGTGCGCATTGAGCTTATGGAGTTCAGCAGCACCGACCTTTCCCTGTACGATCTGCCTGATCAAAGTATCGCGAGCATTCTCGGCATGTGGGCCGGGATCGATCCGAACACAATACTGACCGGATTGACGGCCGCAATCGGTTTGGCAACGATCTACTTCGCATTTAAGGACGCCTCGTACCGAAATGATAGCGATAATATCCTCGCGGCCGTGACTGTCGGTGTGCTGGTGGCCGGAGCATGGTACGCGACCGGGGTGATCGGCAACGATGAGTTCGAACCCCTACCGCTGGAATCGCTATCATTTATCGGTCCCAGCGGCAACATGATCAACTACCTCATGACATTCACGGGAGCGACCATTAACTTCGGGATCGCCGTCATATTTGGTGTAATCGCGGGTTCTTTTATCTATGCAATCGTCACACGAACATTCCGTTTCGAAACGTTCGCATCGCGCTCCGATTTTATTAATCATTTATTGGCCGGCGTTTTGATGGGATTCGGCGGCGTACTGGCACTTGGCTGCACGATCGGTCAGGGGGTGGCCGGCATGTCGACGTTAGCCGTTGGTTCAATTATCGCGCTGCTCTCCATCATACTCGGTTCTGCGCTGACAATTAAGATGCAATACTACCTTCTTGACGGAGGGTTCGGCCAAGCCTTTTATCAAACACTCGCCGATTTCCATGTTCTTCCCAAGACGAAGTAAAAGGAAATTATACAATCTTGGTCGTTTGGTTATTGCAGATGATGGCGAATGAATTTCTCCGTTCGTCTGATGGCATCTTTCGCTGCCAAATCATCGGCAAATGTTCTGACATGGGGCGGGCGGAAATCGAAACCCCGCCCCACACCGGGATAAACAATTAGTTGCGGCGCGCCGCCCTTCTCCTTCAAATTTTGTATGCCGTCCATGATTGAGCGGACGCGTTGATACTGATCGTGTTCACCGAGAAATACCAAAACGGGTACCTTTAGTTCGTTTAGCTCAGGCGCATACTGATATATCTGCATTGGTTCAGGTTGGTTGGGATCCTGCCAGTGCGGGTAATAGGATACGTAGCAAACTACCTCGTTTTGTTGTTTCCCGAGCGTGACCAACGCCTTGAGCGTCATGTACCCACCTCGAGTGTGAGAAACAACGCAGGCTCTTTCACCTTGGATATCCGGTCGTTCCAACAGGAATTCAATTCCCCTCGCAACATCGGACTCCACCTCGTAGTCGTGGCCCATGGGGAAAGGGTCAATAAAACGCGCTGACCAAACATCCGGCGCCAGCACGACAAATCCTCGTGCCGCCAACCGACGCGGTAATAATAGGGTGAATTCATCCAGCCCGCGTCGGCCATGTTGGAACAACACGGGTAGGTATTTTCCGGGTTTTTTGGGTCTGAACAAATAGGCCGGTACGTTGGTATCACCATTTTTATATTCAATTTGCGCCATTTCGACATCGTAATTGGCAGGGATATCTAACTTTCCTTCGTCCCACCATGCGTCATCCCACCATGCTTTGTCCTTGTCTTGGGGATATTCGATCTGAACCCAAGGTTCATGGGAAGCGTATACCGCTACGGTGGATAACAAGAAAACTAGCGCGTATATGTACTTCAAGGAATTACGCAACATCGGCAAATTCATCTGGGAGGGTTTCTAGCTTCTTAAAGAGTATTTGTGGCGAAGGCTATATCTCTATTCGTCACATAAGATATCCCACTTGGGCAACGAATGGACATGGCACGTAGAACGCAATGAGAAATTCTTATGGGCACTAGATTAAGTTTGTTTATGAAAAGCATTGTTGAAAACAATAACGATCAACAGAAAATCTGCGAATTCAGCATGAGACCGGCAGGCCCACGGCGCCCAAATTGGGATCATACTCAAGCTATCCGCTATGCGGGTAGTATATGATTGATTTTGTTATTCAGACCCGGCGCCACGGCTGCGATTGGACGGAGGCAACCACGCATTCGCGAAGCGCTGTGCGCGGCTACGATCGACGTCAGACATCGAGCCGGCCAAACGGTCGCGCTCGGCTCCCGCGTCCGGATCGCCCCATAGCGCTGCGATTGCCCACCATTTGTAGGCTTCAACGATTTCCATCGGGGCGCCGTTTCCATCTCGATATGAAAACCCGATCATATACTGCGCATGGGTATCGCCGCCCTCGGCCGCCGCGTAATACCATCGGAACGCTTCCGCTGGATCTTGGATTACGCCAAGACCTTTTGCGTAAATGGATCCCATTCGTCTCTGGGCGGGAGCGTACCCCTGATCGGCGGCTAACCGATACCACTTAATAGCGATTTCCGGATCCGGCGTCACGCTGTAACCGCCGCTGTAGATATCCCCAAGATAATACTGTGCAACGGCGTGTCCCTTGTTCGCGTCCTGCGTCCACTCAATCCGAGCCGTAGTGAAATCCAGATTTTTGTATGCCTGCATCCCGGCGTCAAAGTCTGCCCAGAGTCCTGTGCCAGTACTGGCCAAAAGGGCAAATACACTCGCCGTGGCCTTAGGTCCTATTCCCTGCATGAGGTTTTAGAATGAATCTTTTCTTATGATTATATGCGACATGCAATCGACAACTTCGGATGTGCATATGCATGCACATCCCTGATCAGGGAGGCCGATGAGATATTTCATTCGCGGCCATATAATAATGGCGATCGGAAATGGGAAAAGCCGAGGATGACTGATCCCATTTCCAGAGTCGCTTCAAACGGCCAAGATTTCAGAGTGGCTTCAAGGCCAGCTCGTCCGAGCTGGCCTTGAGGAAGCCATACTTCGCGTATATATTTTGGGCGTCGTCTGAGGATAAATACGATAAAAACTTATCGGCATTGTTCGCATTCCGTCCGGTCTTCAGTTTCCCAATCGCATATCCGACTTTGTCTTGTTTGTTTAGTGGTGCGGGGATGGAAACGCCGTCAATAGGTCTACCTTGTGCTTTGGCATGAACAACTTCCGTTGTCCATACAATACCGACATCCGCCTCACCATCTTCCAAACGCTGCGGAGTTTCACGATGATGACGTGACGTAAACCACGTCTTACCTTCGACCGCCCAACAACTTTTGCATTCTTTGCCACCAGTCACTTTCTCAAATAAACCAGCATCTTTCAGCATTTCGGAGCCATAGAATTTAAAGATGCCTTCAGTCAATGGATTAGGATGGGACTGCACAATGTCATCTCGACCCAGATCCTCCACGCCGTTGATTTTCTTCGGATTCCCCGCAGCGATCATTAGTTCGAGCTTATTGTGGATATATATCATGTAGTCCGACATCAACTCTTTGTCTTTGAGTTTCTTCAGATGGCCGATATTGACGCTAGCAAATATATCCGGGTTCTGGGCGATCTTTTGCCCTTCGATTTCGCCTTGTTCGAGTAACTGATTCTTAAAAATCTGGCCCGGCGGAATGGTTTCACAAAAAACCGTATCTATCTCGGGATGCTTAGACTGGAAATCCTGGATTAGCTCCTCCATCACCATAAATTGGTTGCCGGCCAAATACATCACCAGATCGGCGGTGTAGGAATCGCCAATATTGCCATAGTCGATATTGCCATTAGAGTGAAACGTTCGGTAGTCGGCACCGTGTTCAGCGTCTTCTGCGGCATGCAATACCGTTGGACCAGTCGCCAACGCCACGATATAGAACAGCATTGCTGGTAGCGTGATTTCAGCGTTTCTAGTGTTATGCATATTGTCTCCTCTGATGGGTTGCGTGAATATTTAGATGTACTTAATTACCTGAATAACACCGAAATTCGAGGTTGCGGAAACGAAATATTCCCGTATTTCGGGGCTGGTGAACTTTAAATTCTGATGCCCAATCATGCCACTCGATGTGGACAGTCGTTCGGCCCAGATTCTGGTACGCGTCCGTCCCGACGTCAAGATTTGCACATCGTCGGTAATGGCCAAAAACTAAATTCACCGACGTATCGGTGACGGCGAAACGAATAATTCTGGCCTCAAAACAGTCGAGTATCGCTAGGCCTTTCCGGCCCCCGACATCCCTGCCTGAGTGCAACGTACCCGTTAACTGGCTACAGTATCAAGACGGCGCCGCATAAACGCAAAATATATGACCGGTATTACGATCAGCGTCAGTAATGTCGAAATCAAAATTCCGAAAATTAGCGATATCGCCAAACCATTGAATATTGGATCATCGATAATAAACAACGCACCAAGCATTGCAGCGATTGCCGTCAGCACAATGGGTCGGGAGCGCACCGCCCCGGATCGGACCACGGCTTCATCGAAGTCGGCACCGCTGGCTAATTCCTTATTTACGAAATCTACCAACAAGATCGAGTTGCGAACGATGATTCCTGCCAGTGCGATCATGCCGATCATCGAGGTTGCTGTGAACTGTGCGCCCAACAATGCGTGGCCGGGAAGGACACCGATTACAGTGAGAGGGATGGGTATCATAATTATCAGTGGCACTAGATAGGAACTGAACTGACCAACTACCAATAGATAGATTAAGATAAGCCCTACGGCGTACGCGATCCCCATATCGCGAAAGGTTTCATAGGTAATCTGCCATTCTCCATTCCACTTTATCCCATATGCATACGGACTAACCGGAGGATTGATAAGATATTGCGGGATCGGTTGTCCTAATTCGCTATCGATGGTTTTAAGCTGCGACCATATATCGAGCATTCCGTATAATGGGCTGTCCAAACGTCCCGACACATCTCCAGTTACGTACACGACAGGAAGCAAATCCTTATGGTGGATTGCATACTGACGTGCATCTTCGTAAGTGGTTACGATTTCCGACAACGGTACCAAATGCCCATCAGCACCCCGCATCTTAAAGGCTAGTAATTGATCCACGTCGGCCTTATCCGACAACGGCAATTCGACGCGAATTGGAATGGGATACTTCACGTGATTGCCGTGCAGATAGCTCACGTCTTCGCCCCCCAATAGAGCGGAAATAGTACTGGTCACCGACGCCTGTGAAATCCCCAAACTCGACGCCCGCTGCCGATCGATGGCGATGATAATTCGTTTCCCCAGTGCCTCGATACTATCGTCTACATCCACGATATCGTCGGTGTTTTCAAAAATTCCCCGGATCTGATTAGCGGTACGAATCTGCCCCGCATAGTCCAGCCCGTAAATCTCAGCCACCAGAGGTGCCAGTACCGGCGGTCCCGGCGGGACCTCAACGATTTTTATATTCGCCCTCTCGTCTTCGATAGTTACCCGCAACCTGACCCGTAACTCCCGGGCAATATCGTGACTGCTGCGATCGCGGTGCTTCTGGGCAATCAAATTCACCTGAATATCGCCGTGGAATGCTTCCTTCCTCAAGTAGTACTGCCGCACAAGGCCATTAAATCCGATTGGAGATGCCGTGCCAGAATAGGTTTGATAGTTGGCTACCTCTGGGATTACGTCCAAAACGTCCGAGATATCCGAAAGCACCCGGGTGGTATCTTCAAGGCTAGTTCCCTCCGGCATATCCACCACCACCTGTAGTTCAGATTTGTTGTCGAACGGCAACATTTTCATCACCACCCATTGTCCCGACACCAAGTAAAGTGACAAGCCAATGAGCGTCAGTATCGCAATTGACAATAGGAATCGCATCAACCGCGCCGACTTACCCCGTAGGAACGGACCAAGCACCGAATTGAATAATACGTAGGTCCACCCTGCGCTGGCAGTTACGGAGTGCGAAGTTACGGTAGCGCGTAATGCGAAACGGCGCGCTAACCATGGTGTAAGTACGAATGCGACGATCAAGGAAATCAACATGCCCATACTGGCATTAATCGGAATAGGGCTCATATACGGCCCCATTAATCCGGTGACGAATGCCATCGGCAACAAAGCCGCGATCACTGTAAATGTGGCAAGAATGGTAGGGCCGCCCACCTCATCCACCGCCGCGGAGATCGATTCAACTACATCCTTGGCACCTTGTCGCAGATGACGATGAATGTTTTCCACCACCACAATGGCGTCATCCACAAGAATTCCAATAGAGAATATTAAGGCGAACAATGACACCCGATTAATGGTAAATCCGTAGGCCCATGATGCGAATAGCGTTGCCGCCAAGGTCACCACTACCGCGATACCCACAATCGTGGCCTCTCGCCATCCCATGGTTACCAATACCAGCAATACTACCGATCCGGTCGCTAATAACAGCTTTTGAATAAGTTTTTTTGCTTTCGCATCCGCCGTTGCACCGTAATTACGTGTCACCGTAATTTGCACACCGTCTGGAATGACAATGCCACGAGCTTGCTCAACTCGGTCGATAATTTGTTTAGCGATTGTCACCGCGTTGGTGCCGGCTTTCTTCGATATCGCTAATGTCACAGCGGGAAATCGTCCTCGAATATCTTCTCCCACATCCATAGCAGCCGGTCCGGTACCGAATTGAACGTAGTTCGTCGGATCGTCCGGACCTTCGGAAACTTCCGCTACGTCGGACAAATACACAGGTCTGCCCCCGTGCAGACCAATTATGAGATCGCCAACTTGCTCGGCGCTCGTCAGGAACGTACCGGCTTGTACTAATATTTCTTCGTTACCGCGTACCGCAGGGCTTTCCCCCGTCGACTGATTCGCCTCATGCAACGCAGTACGAAGATCGTCGAGCGCAATGCCAAACCCGGCCAATTTTTGCGCGTCCAGCAATACGTGCACGACTCTCTCGGGCCCACCGATGGTGCGGATGTCGCGTGTTCCCGGGACACGCTTGAGTTCGGCCTCCAATGCGTGAGCGACTTGCAGCAACTCGTAGGTGCCGCGATCTGGGTCCGGGGTCCATAGTGTGAGAGCTACAACCGGGACATCGTCAATACCGCGCGGCTTGATTATGGGTTGCCCGACACCGAGATTTGGCGGCAGCCAATCTTGGTTTGAATACACTTTGTCGTACAACCGCACAATCGCTGCGGTTCGATCTTGTCCGACCTTGAATTGCACCGTGAGCGCCGACATACCAGCAGCCGA
>JAOTWM010000712.1 GCA_029862885.1 Gammaproteobacteria bacterium | reverse complement strand
CATCACGCCATGGGAATTTTTTTGCCGCTGTTGACCGTGAACTGCGCCATTCTTGGTGCGTCCCTGTTTATGGTTCAGCGGGATTATAACTTCGCTGAAAGCACAGCCTACGGATTTGGCGTAGGCGTTGGCTGGGCACTGGCGCTGGTAACTCTGGCGGGCCTTCGCGAAAAGATGAAATACAGCGAGGTTCCGGATGGGTTGCAGGGTCTCGGCATTACGTTCATCACGGCGGGACTCATGTCGCTCGCTTTTATGGCCATGGCGGGAATAAAGTTTTGATTCCGCAGGAAATCATCATCGGTGTTGCATTGTTCACCGGGATCGTGCTGGCGCTGGCGTTGCTCATTCTGCTGGTCCGCTCGCAACTGATTCCAGCTGGTCGCGTAACCATTAAGGTGAATGACACGCGAGACCTCGAGGTGCCGGTGGGTGGCCAACTGTTGGCGGCACTGGCGGCAAACCAATTATTCGTGCCGTCGGGCTGTGGGGGTGGCGGTAGCTGCGGCCAGTGTCGAGTTACCATTCTGGAGGGAGGCGGCAGCATCCTGCCGGTCGAAGCCTCGCATATCACCAGGCGCGAAGCCGCCGAAGGCCAACGACTGGCGTGCCAGGTCGCGGTCGACCGGGACATGCGTATCCGTGTGCCCGAAGCGGTGTTTGGCGTCAAACGCTGGGAATGCAAGGTCCGCTCCAATAACAATGTTTCCACTTTTATTAAAGAACTGTTAGTGGAGCTACCCGCCGGTGAAACCCTGGACTTTCAGGCGGGAGGATATGTTCTAATCGAGTGCCCGGCCTATCAGTTACGTTTTGCTGACTTCGACATCCCTGATCGATATCGTAATGACTGGGAACGTTTCGGTTTCTTCAACCTGGAATCCAGGGTCGAGACAGCGACGGAACGGGCCTATTCCATGGCGAATTACCCCCAGGAAAACGATATCGTCATGCTCAATGTGCGTATCGCCACACCACCTCCCAGGTTGCCCGCGGGAACCCCTCCAGGCGCGGTATCTTCGTTTATTTTCGGCTTGAAGCCCGGCGATTCCGTAGCGGTAAAGGGACCCTTTGGAGAGTTCTTCGCCAGGGAAACCGAAGCCGAAATGATTTTCGTCGGCGGCGGTGCGGGTATGGCGCCTATGCGATCGCATATATTCGATCAACTCAAGCGACTCCACAGCAGTCGCGTTATCAGTTTCTGGTACGGGGCTCGTAGCCTGCGCGAAGCGTTCTATGTCGATGCATTTGACCGACTTGCCCTGGAACATGGGAACTTTCGTTGGCATCTGGCACTATCGGAGCCCCTGTCAGAGGACAACTGGTCAGGACACACCGGCTTCATTCATGAAGTGCTGCTGGAGAAATATCTCCAGGATCACCCGGCACCCGAGGACTGCGAGTATTATCTCTGCGGGCCGCCGATGATGATTTCTGCGCTCACCCATATGTTGGATGAACTCGGTGTTGATGGAGAGAATATAATCTTCGATGATTTTGGTGGCTGAGGCCATCCGGGAGGACCGATGGAAATATTTTTAGTAGGCTTCGTCGTGTATTTGCTGGTCGCTCTTGCCCTCGGCATTGGAATCATGTTTCGTGGCCGGGCCATGCATGCGGGCTGCAGAGGCTTGCCGGACGGATCAAGCTGCAAATCAAAAGCGCTGTGCGGCGGCGCATGTCGGCGGGTTCTGTGATGCTAGGGTCAGCCAGAGTGCGGGATTACATGGCGACGGACTTAGTGACCTTGACTCCGGGGATGGAAATCCTGCGCGCTGTGCACACCTTACTGGAGAATGATATTGCCGCCGCACCGGTTTTGGATGATACCGGAACCCTGGTGGGTATTCTCACTGAACGGGATTGTATGCGTGTGGTATCGAACGCCGGATACTATTCGGAATATGGCGGCCGGGTCGCCGAGTTTATGAGCAAGAACGTTGAGACTATTGCAGCGGACGACAGTATTGTTGATGCAGCAAAATTGTTTTTTGGAGATCGATTTCATCGTTACCCGGTAATGGAAAATGATCGACTGGTGGGTCAAATCAGCCGTCGGGATGTCTTGCGTG
>JAOTWM010000711.1 GCA_029862885.1 Gammaproteobacteria bacterium | reverse complement strand
AGACTGACCCGATGGCGCGCTGGACCGCGGCGCCGGGTGGTCTGGCCTATTACGCTTACTCGACCAACTACCTGGTAGACACCGAGGCCGGCATTATCGTCGACGTGGAGGCGACCACGGCACTACGCACCCAGGAAGTGTGGTCGACGAAAGCCATGATCGAGCGCATCCAGGAACGGTTTAATCTGAAGGCTCAGAGGTTAATCGGTGATACCGCCTACGGCACGGCCGAGTTCCTGTCGTGGATGGTCGAAGAAGCCGGTATCGAGCCGCATGTACCAGTGTGGGACATGGGTGATAAAAAAGCTGCTGGTTTCGGTCGATCCGATTTCCACTACGATGAACAGACTGACTGCTACACCTGTCCGGGAGGCAAGCAACTACTGCGCAGCCGGCGTAATTACAGCAAGCCGCGAAGCGGTATCCCCAAGGATGGTTTTATCCGTTACCGGGCCGGGCTGCACGATTGTTCTGAATGTACATTGAAAGCGCAGTGCTGCCCGAATACGAAGGTCCGAAAGATCCTGCGTTCACAACATGAAGACGTCAGGGACGTGGCTCGGGCAGTCGGTAAGACTGCGGCCTACCAACAAACGCGCAAAGAGCGCAAAAAAGTCGAGATGCTGTTTGCTCACATGAAACGAATCTTGAAGATGGATCGTTTGCGATTGCGTGGCCTGAGTGGTGCAAGAGACGAGTTTTTACTCACCGCGACTGCACAGAACTTGAGACGGATGGCGAAATGCCTGGGGACTGGTCCGCCCAAAATCCACGAAACAGCTCCAATTTGATCAAAATAATCCAAATGAAAGTGAGCGAAAGCAACTAACGAACAAAAAATCCAGCATGACTGGAGATCGGGGCTCGTCTCAACAAAAAAGCCTTACCCAGCTCAATTTTAAGGAGGAGTTTTTCAACGGAATCGGCCGAAGATTGTCTCCTGGTTGAGTTCGATGAGGGTCCGCTATCGAGAAAACCGCCGCTCAAGTCTAAGCGATCAGTGGCGAGAGTCGACCCTGAGCCGTCGTTCACAACCAGCGCCTGACTATAGCTAGGGGAACAAGAGAGGCGGTTTTCGATGATGGGTGGCTTGTTCGTAGGCATAGGCATATTGAAATAGTTTTTCTTCGCTAAACGGTCTGCCTAATATTTGCAAACCTACCGGTAGATCATTTTCAACATATCCCATCGGTACGGTAATCGCGGGTTGCCCGGAATGGGGGGCGATCACAGGGCTGTTATTGCCGTGCGGGCTTTCTGAATCGCCGATTTTTCTGGGGGGATTACTCCAGG
The DNA here is from genome assembly GCA_029862885.1 of Gammaproteobacteria bacterium. GTDB lineage: Bacteria > Pseudomonadota > Gammaproteobacteria > Arenicellales > JAOTWM01 > JAOTWM01. The sequence goes on along the minus strand of JAOTWM010000711.1, from coordinate 780 downwards.
TGGGGTAAATCAGCACATCCAGCTTTAAGCTGTCCATCGTTGCTACGACCGCAGTCAAAAGGGCTTTTCTTCGCGGGTCACCTTCCACATCGATACATGGAGGCACCTGCTCGGCTGGTTTAACTCCCGCGGCGATACTCAACGCCCATTTAAAGGCGCCACTATTTTCTGGCCGAAATTTTTCTTGTTCGACTACATCTTGTAAAGTCTTAATCTCAATGTCATTTCGAAGGGTCTTCAAATAGTTATTAATATCGTACCGAAATCGACTACAAAACCCGGTCAACTTGACGAGTTCCTCGAAGCCGGGGATGGTGACTGGATCAATAATAACCGCACCCGATGACTCCAGATCACTTAACGCCCGAGCAAATACCGCCAGGATTCGACGATCCGCAGTTTCTGAATTATAAATCTGCCTCAAGACCCCCAGCCTTGCCTTAGACAAACCGTCTCGGGTTAAATTCGCAGTGTAGTCATCTACCTTATGGTTTTCGTAACTTTTGGTAGCGGGGTCTGCTGGATCATAGCCTGCGATAACATTAAAAACTTTGGCGGCATCTCTGACCGTGCGCATCAATGGGCCACCGATATCCCGATTCAGTAGCAGCGGCACTATGCCATCCCGGCTAGTGGTCCCGATGGTGGAGCGAATCCCGACCAGGGATAAATGCGATGCCGGTCCTCGTATCGAATTCCCGGTATCAGAGCCCATGCCGATTACGCCGAAATTTGCAGCAATCGCGGAAGCGGTACCACCGCTGGACCCCGCCGGTACTC
>JAOTWM010000191.1 GCA_029862885.1 Gammaproteobacteria bacterium | reverse complement strand
CTCCATAAATGGCTCGAAATGCTCCCAATCCGGATCCAACAAGGTGAAATGAAAACCATCGGGAATACCATCCACAGCCCACGGGATCGGATTCGGCTCGTAGCCTCCCATAATCAATCCGCCGACCTCTTCCTTGTAGTAGGTCATGCGATCGGGGTCTCGCAACGTCGGCAGATCGGGCGTCACGCCGCGGATCGATTCGGTAACGAGGTATTGATGTTGAACCGAAACGAGCGGTACGTTGACGCCCGCACTGCAACCGAATTCTCGTGCCCACTGTCCGCAACAATTAACGATCACCTCGCATTCGACCGGCCCCTGAGCGGTAACGAGACCACTTACTCGACCTGCGCCCACTATCACGTCCTGCACCGCACAGTCCTCGATAATCATCACCCCGTTTTGTCTCGCCCCCTTCGCCAAGGCCTGCGCGATATCGGCCGGATTGGCCTGGCCATCGGTCGGTAAGTACGCCGCGCCCACCACGTCATCGATGTTCATAACCGGCCACAGTGCCTGCGCTTCGGACGGCGTCAGAACCTCCATCTCCAAGCCAAAACTACGCGCCGTCGTCGCTTGGCGCTTGATCTCGGTGAGTCGTTCGACATTGCATGCGAGGCGCAGCCCGCCGTTCATCTTCCAACCCGTGGCCTGCCCGGTTTCCGATTCCAGCGTGCGGTACAAGTCGATAGAATGGCCGAGCAACTGGGTAATACTGGCCTGACTCCGAAGCTGCCCAACCAACCCCGCGGCGTGCCAGGTGCTGCCGCCCGTGAGTTTCTCGCGTTCCAGTAACAATATGTCGCGCCATCCCAGCTTGGCGAGATGATAAGCCGTCGAGCAACCGACAATACCGCCGCCAACGATGACCACGCGCGCGTGGCGCGGTAGCACTACCATTCGGACCGGAATTGCCGCCACGCGGCCTCGAAGCGCCCCAGATTCTCAGTCGTATAGGCGATATAATCAAAGTCGATGGTGGAATACAGTTCCGAGACCATACTCCACATACTTTCGCGCAACAGCGACGCGCACTTCATGGCACTATAGCGGCGCTGCAAATCGGCGTCGGGCGACGCCGAGAAATAGGATTCCAATACCCATTGTTGCTGCTGCTCCGACAGCTCGTTGTTGGTGGCCAGCCCGCCAAGATCGAATAAGGGGCTGTTAAACCCGGCATAATCCCAGTCGACGAGCCATAAGCGCTCACCGTCATCGATAAAGTTCGCGGCCAACAGATCGTTATGGCCGAACACTAACGAGATATTGCCAATCGCTTGTTCTAACTGCGCAGCAATGTCCAAATAGCGCGGTAGTTCGGGCACCATGCGGCTGTTGTCTTCCGCTAACGTTTTCGCATAATTACGGACCGCTTGGAACACCCAGAATACGAGCGCCGCGCCGCGCAGATGCTGCGGTATCGTGCGGTGACAAATTTGCACCAAGCGCAATATGCGTTCGAGTATCGCGTCCTCGCGCACCGCCTCCGGGGTGAGGGTATCGCCTTCGATATACGCTAACACCAGTGCGCCGGGCTCCGCGTGTACCACCGCCGGCGACACTCCGGCCGCGTGGGCCGCACGGCTCGCGGCCAACTCGTTAAATCGCATCACGCCGTGTTCGGGAATATCGTCACCGATGCGTACGAAATATTTGACACCCCCGTCCTGCACGACGAAATTGGCATTGGTAATGCCGCCGCTTATTGGTTCGGGCGCGACCGGTCCGCGCCAGCAACTTAATGCCGACGCTCGCGCTTCCGCCGTGCTATTCCCCATTGCCAGCTGCTGCGTTCATGAGGTTAATCCGAATTCCTGTTTTTTTCGAGCCGCCCAGGCGCCGATCAATCGATCGGCGACAATCGCGATGAAGGCCACACACAATCCCGCCACTACACCACGCCCGGTGTCGGCTTTGGTCAATGCAATATAGACTTCTTGGCCCAAATCCCGGGTGCCCACGAGAGCCGTGATCACCAGCATCGCCAAGGCCATCATGATTACTTGGTTGACGCCTAGCATAATTTCCGGCATCGCTATCGGCAATTGCACTTTCCATAAAATCTGACGCCGCGAGCATCCGGCTGCCGTGGCCGCCTCAACCAATTCCGAGGGAACTTGACGGATGCCGTGGTCGGTATACCGAATCGCCGGGGCCAACGCATACGCAACGACCGCAATCATTGCCGAAAAGTCCCCGACCCGGAACAACATCACCACTGGAATTAAATACACGAACGAAGGTAATGTTTGCAGCGTATCGATGATCAACTGGATGACTTTATGCACGCGGTCGGATAATGCGGCGACAATACCGACTGGAATTCCGATCGACGCCGCGATGAGCACCGACAGCCCGCACAAGTATACGGAGGTCATCGATTTCTCCCAGTTGCCGGTGACAGCCATAAACGCCACGAGCGGCGTAACGGTACCCATCAATCGCCAACCACCGAGCTGGTAACCCGCCAATGCCACTAACGCCACCACTGCGATCCATGGCACCGCCAACAAGAAACGCTTCACGGGGATCAACACATTCAATAATAACCAGGATTTCACCGCGTCCAGCTCGTCGAAAAAATTGATATTGATCCACGACACCAGATCGTTCCAAATTGAGCCCGTCGTTAACTGCATCGACTCCGGCCACGCCTGTACGGCTCCGACCCAGGCGCTCAGCAACATCGCGGTCGCCAGCAGCGCCAGCGCGATGGTTAAATGCGGATAGCGTCGCCATGCTGGCATGACGACCGTTAAGTGCTCGGGTGGCGGCCGATTCGCGAACGCCTGGCTGAGCCGATCCAGTGCGATGGCTAACAATGTGATGGCCAATCCGGCCTCAATTCCAGCCCCGATCTGCAGGCGCTTCAGCGAGGACAACACGTCAAAGCCGAGACCACCCGCTCCGATCATCGACGCAATGATGACCATATTCAGCGACATCATAATCACCTGATTAACTCCCACCATGAGGGTCGGGCGCGCGGCCGGCAACTGCACCTTCCATAACAACTGCCGTGGGGAGCATCCCACCATGCGCCCGCATTCGACGAGTTCGCTCGCGACTTGCTTCAACGATAGAATTGCGCAGCGCACCATCGGCGGTGTCGCGTAGATGATCGTGGCGATCATCGCCGCCACCGGCCCAAAACCAAACAAAAACAACACCGGCACCAAGTATGCAAACACTGGCACGGTTTGCATCAAATCGAGAATTGGCATCATGAAGCGTTCGATACGTGGCGAACGAAATGCGAGGACGCCCAAGCCAGCACCGGCGATGACACCGATGGGTACCGCGATAGCGATCGATGATAACGTGATCATCGCGCTTTCCCATTGTCCGAATATCGCCAGATAGGCAAAGCATCCGCCGACTAACACGGCCAACTTCCAACCTCCAGCCCAATGACCGACTACCGCAACGACCGCTGCGACGGCGAGCCACGGCAGACGCGACAGCTTAGCAGCGCTGTCGCCATCGAGATCAAGTTTGAATCCCGACGCCAATAAACCCTCGGCGAAACGCAACGGCCAGTTCAGCAGCCACGCGATCGAACGGGTGAATTCCTTAAAGGTAAACGCCCAGAGGTCGAAGTCGTTAATCAGCCATTTCATGAACGCGCTGATGGCTGTACGCAACGGGACGTTCCATTCGCGTGGATAGTGCACAGCCCAGGGCCAGAAATCCCGTAACGCATATATTGCAACGGCCAATATTATCGCTAACAGCCACGGCATCCAGCGCTTATGTTTCGCCGGCACGCGCGCGAGTCGACCCGAGACGGCCGCCACTATAGAAAGTCACCACCGCCAGGACGGCGTGAATCAATGTCGCGTACGCGGTTGAACTGACAATGCGAATGACGCATATCGAACTACTCATCGGGCGCACGTGAAGTTTCGTGGCCGGAAACAAAACCGCCGGACTGCATAACAGCCCGGCGGTGATTGGCTATTATTGACTGGGTTTTCGTTCTCGAACCTATCTTAAAATAGCCGAGCGCAACTGGGACACGGCGAAAAGGATCGAAAAAGCGCAATGTACTCTTCAGTACATGAGCATTTTCAGTCCGTTCTTATCGCCGGATCGGCAAGCGCGGGCAATTTGCAGTAGGTTCTAGCCGCATTGAGTCCACGCCTGCCAAGTATCCTTATTATCCGTTATCCATGCTTCTACGACGTCATCGACCTTCTTACCGTCCAGATCGACTTCGCCCACCATTTGTCCCATCTCCTGATTCGTGATCTTGAAATTACGAACCGCCTGATAAGCGCACGGCCATTTTGCTTCGCCTGCCTTCCAACCGACTTTCTTTATCCAGCCGCGTGGCTTACCGCAATCGTAGGCCATTGCGGAGTTACTGCCCCAACTCGGATCGTCGTAGCACTCCGCCGTGTAGCGCGGGAAATTCACCCATTCGCCTTTGTATTTGATGGGCGCCCAGTGCGGCGTATACACCCAGGCCAGAATCGGCGCCTTGCGTTCGTAGGCCGATTGAATCTCGGCAAACAAGGCCGCATCGGTACCGGCATGCACAACTTCGTAGTTGAGACCGAGAGCCTCGACACGCTCGTCATCGAACCCGGCCCAAGTTACCGGCCCGCCCAGGTAGCGTCCCTTCGGATGCGTTTCCGCCGTCGCAAAAGCTTCAGCACAATCATTCAACGCGTTCCAATCCGGTAGTCCGGGACATTTCTCTTTCATATATAAGGGATACCACCACTCCTCGATCGCCTTCATGCCGGTTTCACCGAGGTCAACCGTATTACCGGTTTTCAAACTTTCGTCCATGGCTTGTTTACCCGTCGTCTCCCACATTTCCATCGCGACATGCAAATCGCCGGACTCGAGTCCTGCAAATTGGGCAATATAATCGGCCTGTTGATACTCGACGTTATAACCCATCGCCTCCAGCACCCGACCCATGATATGGGTGGTGAGGTACTGTCCCGTCCAGTCGTGAATCGTGAGTTTAATTGGATCCTTGGATTCCGGTCCGGCCGCATTGGTGATACCGGCTATAACCGTCGCCATCGCGAATGCGCCGGCAGTAATGCAATATTTAATTTTTTTCATCCTGGTTCTCCTTGGCGTGATACAAAATAAATAGCGGCCCTAAATGCACCGCCGATGCGTGCACACAACTCGGTCTATTCTACTCCTCGACCCTGTCAGTGCAACGAAATCCAGGTCCCCCAAGCTGGCCGATACATCTTAGCGGGTATCGTTCCGTCCATTATTATGGCCGTTTCTTGACGGCGAGTGTCACAGGCGGTAAACAATCAGCAGGACACTTGCTTCGACCGTGGGTGCTAATTGAGTTTTGTCGTTGCTGTAAAGCACGACACGAAGATCGTGAGAGCCATCGGTGACCGATTCGGGTACCGTGACCTTGCTCACAGCGGCCGCACTTTCGAGCAGATAATCATCGCCGCTCGCACTATCCAAATACACCCTGTAGTGACCTGTATCAGGCTTATTGGGTTGACCGATTTCCGATTCGCTTAACCTGAATCCGCTGGTCACTACCGTCAATGTGATTTCGTCGAGTGGTTGCACGGCGTGTGTCTTGTCGGCCGAAACACTTACCGACGCGGTCGTGGCTAGTTCGGCATCGCTGGATTCGACTTGTGGCGCGGAGACAGAACCAGCCGAATCGTCGCTGCCATCGCCGCAACCAATCACCACGAATGCGATCATGCAGACCATTACCCAAGCTGCTCGTTTATTCATTAGATGTGCGACAATAATCCCCAACGGACAGTTATTGTGTAATGTTTACGGCCAACAATCCACCGCTATAACGCGTGACTCACAATCGACAACCGAATTCCGACACTAATCTGGAGGAATTCGCTGAATTTGCCGGCGATTTGGCCGATACCGCCCGCGTACTCGCGTTGCGCTATTTTCGTGAACCGATCAAGGTCGAACATAAGCACGACACGTCGCCCGTGACCCAGGCCGACCACGAAATCGAAACTGCGCTGCGCGCACAAATCCACGCACGATATCCAGAGCACGCCGTATCGGGCGAAGAATTCGGATACGCAAGCGACACGGCGCTATACAGCTGGGTTATCGATCCGATCGACGGCACCAAGTCGTTTGTGACCGGGCGCCCGACGTTCGGCACACTTGTCGCGCTGCTCGAGAACGGCAGACCGGTGCTTGGCATCGTGGAAATTCCCGCTCTCGACGAACGCTGGATGGGGCGACGCGGGGCGACCACAACGTGCAATGGCGACGGCTGCCGCACCAGCGGTCGACAACAGCTTGCCGATGCGACGCTGCTAGCGACGACGATCGATATGTTTAACGAAAAAGAACGCGCCGGCTTCGATGCGCTGACTGAAAGAGTGCGATTTCGAAGTTTCGGCGCGGATTGTTATGCGTACGGACTGATCGCATCCGGCCATATCGATCTCGTTGTAGAAGCCGACATGGCGCCGCACGATTATCTCGCGATTGCGCCCGTCGTTGAAGGCGCCGGCGGTATCGTCACCAACTGGGAAGGAAATCCATTGACCATGGACTCAGGTCCCCAGATCTTGGCAGCGGCAACACCGGCCTTACACGGACAAGCGCTCGAAATTCTGCGGCCGTATCGATAATAGCCGTAGGCACCAATGGCCGTCGGCGCCAAACTGCGTCATTTATTGGTCGCCGACAAGGCGCTGGCGAAGTCGATGTACGGTTCACGTGCGGGTAATTGAGTATCGGAAGTGGCCGGGTTACGCTACCGCGTTCATCGTCCGCCTTCGTGAAATACCCATGCTAGGGGTCGCCCGGCACACCATAACTCGGCGCGGCATCAGGGTTCGCGGCGCGTGCGACATAGTCATCGATCTGCGGCCGGTACGCTTCCCATAGTACGCGCAACGCGGCGATCGGGTTCGTGTCATGCCAATCGACTCGCAAATTTACCACTGGCCAAGGCTGCCGGTCAGCCACCAACAACGCCGCCGAGTGCACGGTACCCTCCTCGCCACCGGCATTAACACCGGCCTCCAATGCACGCAACAATCGTTCGCCGATGTGCTCAGCGTTCGCACTTGCGAATGCCGCCGTCATCGCCGCCGGCAGCTTTTGTGTCGCGAGCAGATTACCTGCTGCGACACAACGCGTGCCGACAGCGACGGCGTTTTTGCCCAATATGCGGGCACCGGTAAAGTGCGCGGTGCCGCCGTGCCTATCCACCGCGGTCAACTGTCGGTGTTCGGCGTGCAGCCGGCCGTCAATAACACGTTCGATAGCGACCGCTGCACCCTCGCCCTGCTCGATCAAATCCAATACCGCATTGCCCAGCGCCGGATCGGTGACGTTCTGGGTTGCGACCGCGCCGACGCCGGCGCGCACCCAAGGACAGCGGCTACCGACACAAATACTCGATGTAGTGATCGAGACACCGAACATTCCGGTTCGCTCGCAGTGGCCGACCAGCGAAAATGTCATGTCTAACCTCGTACCCGCGAAATTGGTCGCACTCGCGCGCGATCGCTACCGTGCATGGGCCGCATCCTTGTCGCCTTGGATGCCGAAAAACGAATCCGCTGCGTACGGCTCATCGAGCTCAATCGTGGTTGCAATGAGCCGCGCGGTACGGGTTGGCGTCCCGCGCAACAAACGTCCGGTATGGGGCGACGGCACCGCCGGCGCGGTCAATGGAAACGCATCCGCCGCGGTATAGTCACAGATCAGTAAGCGGCGCGGCGCGGATGAACGATTCGACTCGGAACCGTGCACGGCCCAGGTGTGCATGAAGCAAACATCGCCGACACGGCCCGTAATCGGCACCGCGCGCCGATCGAATTCGGGGTACAGCGCAGGATCGATCTCCCCGACGAACTTACCGTCACGATAATGCGTATACCGCTCGCGGTGCGACCCGGGGACAATCTTCAAACAACCGTTGGCTTCAGACATATCATCCAACAACAACAACATAGTCAACATGTCATCATTAGTGTGGGGATCGAACGGATGATCCTGGTGATAGCGCACTACGGTCGCCATCCCGGGTAGTTTGATGTTCAATTTGCAGTGATGGAACTTGATAGACGGACCGACCAGTTCCGCCACCATATCGGTGATAGAGCTGTCCCAAAGCACTTGCTGGTAGGCGGGTGAAATATCGGCCGGATTGGCGACACGCCGCAGCTTCGGGTGCTCCGAGGTGTGGCCGGGCTCCAAATCGAATCGCGCCTTACCGTCCATCATCAACTCATAATTGGTCTCATGGCAGCGGCTGTCTTCGATCCAGGCGTCGAGCTGGGACAATAATCCACCAACAGCATCCTGGGATAGGTCCGACGGACAAACTAAGTAGCCGTGTTCCCGGAACTCGTCGATTTGGCTTGCTGACAACATGACGCCTACCTCACATGGATTACCCGGCGAATTGTGTTTTGCCGTGCCGCTACGGTCAAGCCCTGAAACGCGAGTGTTCGACGGCCGCGGGTATTGGCAAGTGCACGCTCCAAGTTCATAATGAATTCAATTCGCCATCCAAGCGGACCCTAATGATTACCCTGATGCGACAATTGATTTTCATCGCACTTTGGCTTACGGCGATATCGTCGAGCGCGGACCAAAACGACCCGCGCCTGGATGACTTGTTCGCCGGATTGCACGCCACCGACGATTTGGCCGTCGGCACGCAACTGACCCGGGAGATTTGGGTGATCTGGCGCGAGATCGACGATGAGACAACGCATGCATTAATGCGAGAAGGTATCCGCGACATGGCCGAGCAGCGCTACGGGTCGGCGCTGACCTCGTTCGATAAAGTCGTCGAATTAGCACCCGACTACGCCGAGGGTTGGAACAAGCGAGCGACGCTCTACTATCTCATGGGCGAGAATTCCAAATCCGCGGCAGACGTCAAGCAAACCCTGAAGCTTGAACCACGGCACTTTGGCGCACTGGCGGGTCTAGGTCTATTGTATATGCAGATCGACAATTTCAACGCGGCACTGGAAGCATTCGGCGACGCGCTGGGAGTCAATCCGCATCTACCCGGTGCGAAGCGCAATATCGAAATTATCGAGCAGACGCTCAAAGACACTGAAATCTGAACGGCTGCACCCCGGCAAGGATCTAGCCCGCGTATTGCACGAAGGCGGACGATGTATCAGGAACCTTGCCCATATATCAATCAATTACTCCGTGTTCTGGAACCCGGGTCCGGTGTACAGTTTGTCCTGTTCGAAGTTCCCAGAAAAATCGGCCGTCGTATTCGTCACGATCCCCCTTGATCCATAGCTACGGCTATGCATT
>JAOTWM010000709.1 GCA_029862885.1 Gammaproteobacteria bacterium | reverse complement strand
TATGTAGCGAATCATCGACAACTCCGACTCCAGGCGGTCGGCCTCCGATTCGCAGATCGTGTGCGTGCTGGTAGCCACATCCTGGATGTTGCGCGTCGAACTGAATCGCCGCAGCGCATTGAGCAGCGTGCGCGGCAGCAGCATCTGCTGTCGGTCCTCCGGTAAGGCCTGAACTTGTCGCGCAAATTCACGCGTGTCCTCGGGCAGTATTCGCATACCCTCGGCTATCGGCACCAGGTCCACGTCAAGCAGCCGGCGCTCGCTCAGCATTCTGACCGCCTTGAAGCTCATGATCGCCAGCGCCCAGATGCCGAGGATGAAGCATGCCTCCTGTTCGAGATCCTTGATCAGCACCCATACGCGGCGTTCCCTGACGTAATCGGGATTGACCTCGGCGGCCGCGTTCTGCTCGGCGATGATCTGCGCTGCGTTCGGTCGCACAACCGACACGTAGAATGCGTGCACAATGATGATAGCGATAATCAACGCGAAGAGCTGAAAGACGAATTCGATCGGGATATTTTTTTTCTTCATAACATTTCAGTCACGTTAGATATCGGTAGGAAACGGAATTGACTGGTCGGCCGGAATGTCTTCACTCGGCCGGAAGTCATCGTCTTCCGTATCGGCGTAACTCTGCTCGTCGAGGTCAAAATCGTCCACGGGCTGCTCTTCCTCGGTCTGGCTCTCGGGCTGAGATTGCTCCGTCGCCTCCGTAGCGGTTTCCGTATCCTGTGACCAGGCGCCTGGAACCAATAGCGTGCTGAGCAATAACGCAAGCGAAAAACGATACACGTCAGATCCTCCGACAAAACGGTCTGCGACGTTTAGACCGCAAGCGGCGGCAATTGTCGCATGAATTCTCAATCCGCGGTTCGGGCAATCCGAAATCCCACGTCCGGGCGCGGCGAGTCGCCATAATCCCGGTAGCTCAAACGCAATTCGGTCTCGCCGGCATGACGCCAGCTCGAGCCGCGTATGACGTTGCTCTTGCCGTCCTCCGGGCCGAGCGGATCCACGACCGGCTTGGTGATACCGGGCGTTGGTACGGTGTAGTAATCGTTTACCCACTCGGCGACGTTACCACTGCCGTCGTAGATGCCGATCGCATTGGGCGGAAACTTGCCCGTTGGCGCGGTGGCCGCGAAGCCGTCGTCATAGCGCGGGATGATCGTAGGCACAATGCCTTCGGCCATACGGTCTGCGAAGTTCCCCGAGTTCGCCTTCGGCGGCATTGCATCGCCCCAGGCGAACCTTGTGGCATTCGGCCGGCCGGCGTAGCGTATCGCCCACACCCATTCAGCTTCTGTCGGTAATCGGTAACCGTTGGTCAGCGGCCGTATCGCTACCCACTTGCCGAATTTTTCCTCGTAGGCCGGGGTCAGTCCTTCGCGTGCACTGAGCCAGTTGCAATACTCCGCGGCGTCCGCCCACGAGACATTGGCGACCGGGTTGTCGTTGCCGGCCATCGACATGCTGATAGCGGCGCCCGAGTCGTGATTTTCGCGAAACTCGGCGAACTCCCTGTTGGTGACTTCGCGAACGCCAATGAAGTAGGGTTGCGATATCGTAACGGGCAGCAATACTTCATTGGCGCGCCTGCCCGGATCGGCACGCGACGAACCCATCGTGAAAGTTCCGGGTTCGACGCGTTGCAGAACCTGCTCAGAGGCTGTCTTTGCAGTCTGTTCCACTTTGGCGCGTTCGATCTCCGCCAGCGAACGCAGGCTGGCGCTAACCGTCTGCGGATAACCGGGTCGCGGCGTAACCGTGCGGCTCCAGGTCGCGTAGCCGGATTTCCTGACTTCGATCCGGTGCGGTGCCGAACTCAAGCGTAGTGTCATCGAACCGGTGCCACGCGCCGCGCCGTCGACATACACGGCCGCATCGGCCGGCCGCACATTGACCGTCAGCGAGCCGGTACGCGCAGACAGGTCAACGGTGATCGCATCACTCGCCGCCGGCTTCAGCCGCACGGTTCGATTCGCGGTGCCGTAGCCCGCCTTGGACAGCCCGATCCTGTAATCAATGCCCGGCGACAGCGCCAGCGTAATGGGTGACTGGCCCCGGTAGCGGCCA
>JAOTWM010000708.1 GCA_029862885.1 Gammaproteobacteria bacterium | reverse complement strand
CGGGTTACGTCGCATGACCTGATTGACCGCACGTGCAAACCCCACGTTGTCTACATTGCGGATACATTTTAGGTTGTCCGGATATTGTTCGGCGAGAGAAACCACATCGTCAAAACTGTGGTCTGTCGAAGCATTATCCACCACAAACGCTACACAGCGAACATCGGATTCCAGTATGGAAGTCACGCACGAACGGAGCCATCCGCCAGAGTTGTAATTTACTACCACTGCTACAACATTGGGTTGCCGGTTCATGCCGTATGTGCCGGCTCTACCGAACCACCGGTCACGCCGTGAAACCCGTCAATAGCCCCTCGCCACATCATTCTGATATGTTCGGCCCGGTGTCCTGAACACAAACCGAAAACCACGAATATGAAAGCCAGGCGCAGCATGTCGTTCCAGATCCAACGCGCCGGCGAATACTGGCGTTTGTACAAAAGAATACTGTTTCGAAACATATAGTAGTAACGAAACGGCCGATGGCGCGGCACGTAACGCCATCCCCCAAGCCAGATCTTGATCGTCTGATCCCCCAATCCGTGCTCCATCAACGCGTCACATGCCCCGTAGGAATAATACCCGTAGTGATTTGCGCGCAGAAACCATTCGGTATCAACATGATCGATAAATAGCGCCTCGTCCATTTCGCCCACCTTATTTAGAGTCGAAATCGGAAACAAGGTGCCCGACGAAATCAGGAAGTCGGCTCGAACATAACGTGTGCGCGACCGCTCCTCTGCGCAGAAGACTCGCTTGAACTTCAGTGTGCCAAATTGCACGAAAAACGAATCATTTCCCGCGTGGGTGCCTACATACCGTGCCCCCACTGCTCCAAGAGTTTCGCGATCCTTAACGATGGTGCTCGCTACTTGCATCAACTGTGCAACCATAGTTTGCGAAGGGATGCTGTCCTGATCAAGGATCAACACATGGGAGCCCTTTAGCTCCCGGACACGTCGGATACCGACATTGTGTGCGTAACCGATCCCCAGATTCTCAGGTAGGTAAAAGACCTCAATATCCCGGTTGGCGGCTTTTACGGCTTCGAGGTCGCGACGATTTCTCGAATTGTTATCGACGATCAGGATGCCGGTCACCTGTCCCTGCAACCTTCCCAAAAGCCGCCGCAGTATTTCCAAACTTGGATTGAAGGTCACGATAACGGCGTAAATCCCTTCTGTCGGCGGTACGCCGTGTTCAGCACTCAAAATCCCACGAGTTCCTTGGTGACAAAAATCCGCTTGTTCTGTGATTCGTGATACGTTCGTATTTGTAGCTCTCCGAGCAAGCCAAACACGATAAACTGAACCCCAATCAACATCAGCAGAACTGCCAATAGGAGGACTGGGCGGTCGCTCAGCGCAACCCCGAAGAACAAGCGTTCAATACTCAGATACAGTGCCATGATGAATCCTACCGCCCCACTCAACAACCCGGGTATTCCAAAAAAATGGATTGGTCGCCCGGAATAACTAAGTAAGAATTTCACCGTAATAAGATCGAGAAACACACGAAACGTCCGCGAGATTCCGTATTTCGAATCGCCCTCTACACGCGGCCGATGGTTGACCTTCACCTCTGCTATGCTGACCCCCATCCAGCTCGCGATCGCGGGGATAAACCGATGTAATTCGCCATATAACGTAATGTGTTTGGCAACATCTCGCCGTATAGCTTTCAAGGTGCAACCATAGTCATGCAGTTGAACATCAGTTGTCCAGGAAATTAGCTTGTTGGCGAGCATCGACGGCAATTTTCTCGAAAGGTAGTCATCTTGGCGATCAAAACGCCAACCATTTACGAGGTCGTAACCCTCGTTGATTTTCTCCAAAAGTAGAGGAATATCACGTGGATCGTTTTGACGATCTGCGTCCAGGGTCACAAGAACATCGCCGCCGGCGTACTCAAAGCCGGCGGCCAACGCGGCGGTCTGCCCGAAATTACGACGAAAGCTCACAATCTTTATGTGACGATCCGCAGTTCGTATCTCCTTCAGGATGTCGAGACTTCCATCATCACTTCCGTCATCCACGAAAATAATTTCATAATCAAGCGCGATATCTGTCATAACCTCCGT